>JAKQWJ010000176.1 GCA_029562045.1 Spirochaetota bacterium
CGGGCGAACTTTCCCTACGGCCCCAAGACCCCGGAGGAGGTTGCGGAGGCGGTCTCGTCGGGGGTGGCCGCGCTGGTGCGGGAGGTGGGCCCGAAACTCGTCGTCGTGGCCTGCAACACCGCCTCGGTGGTGGCCCTGGCCCGGCTTCGGCGGGAGTTTCCCGATCTCCCCTTCGTGGGAACGGTGCCGGCGGTGAAGCCCGCCGCCCTGGCCTCCCGGTCCAAAAAGATCGGGGTCTGGGCCACGGAGAGGACCATCCGGGACTCCTACCTGGACGACCTGGTCCGAAAGCATGCCGCCGGCTGCGAAGTCGTCCGGGTCGCCGGACCGGGCATCGTGGATCTGGTGGAAAACAGATTGTTCGAATCCACTCCCGAAGAACGGGGCCGGGTCGTCGCCGGCGCCGCCGAGATCTTCCGCGGCCGGGGGGTGGACCAGGTGGTTCTGGGCTGCACCCATTTCATCTATGTGGCGGAGGACCTGCGCCGCCGCCTGGGGGCCGGGGTGGGGATCATGGATTCCCGGGAGGGAGTGGGGGGCCGGGTGCTCGCTTTGTCGGGCACGGTGGGCCTATCCCGGAGGAAGGGGCGGGACCGGATGTATCTTTCCGGTTCCCGGGACCCCGAGCCCCGGTACCGGGACTTCGCCGCCCGGTTCCGTCTCGAAATGGCCGGCGTCCTGTGAACGAGAGCGGCGGAACGATCCTCTACGGGGCCAACAACATCTTCCTGGTCCGGGGACCGGAGGGGATCCTGCAGTGCCGGATCAAAGGCAAGGTGTTGTCGGGCGGGAAGGGGGACTACAACCCTCTGGCCGCCGGAGACCGGGTCCGGTACCGGCCGGATCCGGGAAACCCGGGAAACGGCGTGCTGCTGGAGCGGGAGGAGCGGCGGAACGCCCTGGCGCGCTGGAACAGGAAGGGGCGGGCCCCCCAGACCCTGGCGGCCAACCTGGACCTGGTTGTCTGCGTCGCCAGCCCCCACTCCCCCCCCTTCCGGCCCCGCTTCCTGGATCGCCTGCTGGTCGCCTGCGACCGGGAGGGGATACCGGGCCTGGTCTGCCTGAACAAGATCGACCAGGGCTCCGCCCCCTGGATCGACGAGCGGCTCGAGGATTTCCGGGCCCGGGGAGTTCCGGTCCTCCTGGCCAGCGCCGCCGAAAACCGGGGACTGGACATCCTGAGGGACCGCATCCGGGGCAAGAGGGCGGTCTTCGTCGGTCAGTCCGGGGTGGGAAAGACCAGCATCCTGAACCGGCTCCTTCCGGGAGTCTGGAGGAAGGTGGGCCGGGTCTGCGAAAAATACAACCGGGGCAGCCACACCACCGTGCTGGCCCATCTGGAGGAGTGGGAGGGGGGAGAGCTCATCGATACTCCCGGGGTGCGGGAGTTCGAACCCCATGGGATCCCCCCGGACGAACTGCGGTTTCTCTTTCAGGAGTTCGCCGGGCCGTCGGAGCGCTGCGCCTACCCCCGCTGCACCCACAGCCACGAGCCGTCCTGCGCCGTCCGGGAGGCCGCCGAATCGGGGGAAATCCTCCCCGACCGCTACGAAAGCTATCTCCGGATCTTCGATCTTCTCTCCCTCCGGGAAAGGAGGGCGCCATGAATCCGCACAGCCTCAGGCTCCTGGATTTCGACATCGTCCGGGGGGAACTCCTGGATCACTGCTGGAGCGGCGACGGGAAAAAACGCCTCCTCTCCGACGGTTTCACCCATCGGGAGGAGGAGCTGGAAAAAATCCGCTCCCTGGTGGCGGGTTTCCGCCGGCTCTTCACCGGGGATATGGAGCGCCCCTCCCTGTCGATGCCCGAGATAGGGGATGCCATGGCTCTGGCGGAGAAGCCCGGGGCGGCCCTGGAAGCGCCGGAACTGGCCGCGGCGGCTTCCTACTTCCGGCAGGCGAAAACCATAAAGACCTGCCTGTCCCGGGGAGGGTCCCCCCTGGCGGAGGAGGGGGCCGACCTTCCGGACCTGTCGGGGACGGCGGCGAAGATCGGAAAGATCGTCGGTCCCGACGGGGAAATCCGGGAAAACGACATTCCGTCCCTGGTGGAAATCCGCCGCCGGGTCCGGTCCCTGCGCCGCGGCCTGGACGAGATGGCCCGGTCCTACCTGGAAAACCCCGCCTACCGGGGCTACTGGCAGTCCGACACCGTGTCCCAAAAGGACGGCAGGGTGGTTCTGCCCCTGGGGGCGAACTTCCGGGGACGGCTCCGGGGGGTGGTGCACGAGTACTCCTCCCGGGGGGCCACCGCCTTCTTCGAACCTCTGGACATCTTCGACGGAAACAACCGGCTGGTGGAGGAGGAGAACGAGTACCGCCGGGAGGTCCACCGGCTGCTCCGGGAACTCACCGCCGAGCTGGGGGAGAGGGCCGGAGAGATCGCTTTTCTCCGGGAGAGGGTGGGGCACATCGACGCCATGCAGGCCCGGGCGCGGTACTCCCACCTGCACGACTGTTTCACGGCGGCCGTATCCCGGGGGGAACTCTCCCTGCGGGGGGCCCGGCATCCCCTTCTGGGGAAAAAGGCGGTGCCCATCGACGTCGAGGTCCGGGATGGGGCGCGGATTCTCCTCGTCACCGGCCCCAACACGGGGGGCAAGACGGTGGCGCTGAAAACCGTGGGCCTCCTGGCGCTGATGAACCAGTTCGGGCTGGACATCCCCGCCCAGGACGGCTCCCGGCTCCCCCTTTTCGACGACATCTTCGTGGATATCGGGGACGAGCAGTCCATGGCCGAGTCCCTGTCCACCTTTTCCGCCCATGTGAAAAACCTCTCGGCCATTCTCGCCGCCGGCGGTCCGGACTCACTGGTTCTCCTGGACGAACTGGGCTCCGGGACCGACCCGGAGGAGGGGGCGGCTCTGGCCATGTCCTTTCTCGACCGGTTTCTGGACCGGGGCCTGCTGGCCCTGGTCACCACCCATCTGGGAGCCTTGAAGGATTATGCCTTTACCCGCCAGGGGGTGGCCAACGCGTCGGTGGAGTTCGACCTGGGCCGTCTGCAGCCCACCTATCGGATCGTGCAGGGCCTCCCCGGGGCCAGTCATGCCCTGGACATCGCCGAACGCCACGGCGCCCCCCCGGGGATCATCGCCGGGGCGCGGGCCTACATCGACGAAAACCGCACCGACACGGGGAAGATCATCGCGGATCTGGTGGGCCGGAAGCGGGAACTGGACCTGCGGGAGCGGGAACTCCGGGAACGGCAGGAGAGGGTCGCGCGGCGGGAGGAGGAACTCTGCGCCCGGGATGAGGAATTGCGGAAAAAGGAGGCGGACCTGCGGGGCGACGGCATCCGTGAGATCGGCTCCTTCCTGTCCCAGAGCAGAAAGGAGCTGGAGAATCTCGTTCGGACCATCAAGGAGGGGAGCGCGGGCAGGGAAATCACCCGGGATACCATCCGGGAAGCCAGGAGCTTCATCGAGAAAGTCAAGGAGCGGGTCCATCAGGAGAAGGAGCTGGTCCGGCGGGCGGGGGCGGGGAGGCGGAGCGCCGTTCCCCGATCCCTGGAGCCGGGGATGGAGGTGCGGATCGGCCGGGAGGGGGGGGGACGCAGAGGAATCCTGGAACGGCGGCTGAAGGACGGCCGATGGCTTCTCTCCTCCGGAGCGGTCCGGGTGACCTTCCCGGAGGAGGAACTCTTCCCCGCGGCGCCCCGGGAGGAGAGGGAGACGCCGGATTACACCGTTCTGGTCTCCTCCGGGGGGGAAACGGCGAAAATCGAACTGGACCTCCGGGGCATGCGGGCCGAGGAGGCTCTGGGGGCGCTGCGGAAACAGATGGATCTGGCGCTGATGCAGGGTCTCGCCGAGTTCGGAATCATCCACGGCAAGGGAGAGGGGATCCTCCAGCAGGCGGTCTGGGACTATCTGCGCGCCTCCCCCCAGGTGGCGGAGTACGCCTTCGCCCGGCCCGAGGCGGGAGGGACGGGAAAAACCCTGGTAATACTGAAGCGGTGAATCTCCGCGGCCCGGGGGAAGATCCGGGAAAAGAGGCCCCCCTGATGTGGGGCTGCCCGGAGGGTGCGGCCTGGACACCGACGACGGGAAAACGATAAAACCGGCCCGAAAACCGCCCCTTGCCTTGCCCATGGAGGCCCTTCCGGGTTATCCTTGAGACGATGCCTCCGAGCGGTGTCCGGCTGCTATTCATGGTCCTCACGGCCTGGGAATCCCTGTTCACCGGCGGGATCTTTCTGGGCCTGTGGTGGCTGGTGAACAAAATAACGGTTTTCGACGGCAAGCCGGGGGTATACTATAGAGATTCCGCCGGTTTCTCCGGGTCCGGGGCGGGCAAAGGCCCCGGGGGCGGGGACGGTAAAAAAAAGCGCCCATAACGGAAGGTCCACCATGAGATCGAAGATCCTGCCGGCGGCGATACTCGCCGGATGCGTCCTGCTCCTCGGTTCCTGCCTGGACATCGACGCGACGATGACGCTGGACGACCAGGGAGCGGGGACCGTGGAGTTCACCTACACGGTGTCGCCCGCCGCGGTGGAACTGGAAAAGGCGAATCCCCGGGAAGCATTTCTGCCCTTTCCCATAGACGAGGCGGATTTCCGCCGGGCCGTCGGCGCGGTACCCGGCCTGGCGCTGAAATCCTACTCCCGCTCCGTCGAAGCCGGGAGCGTGGTCGTCAAGGCGGCCGTGAGTTTCGCCGACATCCCGGCCCTCAACAGGCTCGTCGGCGGCGGCCGGGAGGTCTTTGCCCTGCGCCGGGAGGGGGAATCCACCGTCTTCTCCCAGACCCTTGCCCCGGGCTCTCCCGAGGCCCGGGACCCCCGGGCCCAGGAGTTTCTCCGGGCATACTTCAAGCCCTACACGATGCGTTTCCTCCTCACCGCCCCCAAACCGATACGGTCTTCCGACCCCGCCTCCGCCGAGGTTTCGGGACGGGAAGCCCGGATTTCCTATTCCCTGGACAGTCTGGTCCTGACCCGGGAGCCCCTTCTCTGGAAACTCGTCTGGCGTTAGCGGGAGACCCGGGGAGGAGGGGAGTGAAAAACGGCTCCAAAATTATCGAAAACGCACAATTTCCTTGATTTTCTGAAATTCTTCCGCTACACTGACCAATCGATTAAACACCTTTTTTTTAACCGACACGCAAACGAGGATGGTATGGATATTCAACTTCAGGAGCTGATCGAAACGATCAAAAACGAAGGCATCGCCGAAGCGGACAGGCAGGCGGCGGAGATCGTGGCGGAGGCGGAAAAAAGGGCTGCCGGCATCGTCGAAAAAGCCGAGGCGGAGGCCGGGAGGCTCACGGCGGAGGCGAAACGGGAAATTTCCCGCAGCGAGCAGGCTTCCCGGGACGCCCTGGCGCAGGCCGGACGGGACCTGATGTTGAATCTGCGCGGCCGTATCCTCCAGCTTTTCGACGCCGTCCTCGCCGGCGCCGTGGAGGAGGGCCTGCGGCAGAAGGGGCTGGAGGACTCCATCACCGCCCTGGTCAGAGCCTGGGCGGAAAAAGGGTCGGGGGACATGACCATTCTGCTCCCGGAGGCGGACCGGGACAGGATCGAGAAGACCCTCCAGGCCCGCCTGGGGGCGGAACTCCGCAGGGGCGTGGTCCTCAGACCGGTTGCCGGAATCGAGGCCGGGTTCAGGATCGCCGAAAAAGACGGCGCGGCCTATTACGATTTCACCGCCCGGGGGCTGGCGGAGATGCTGTCCGAATATCTGAACCCCCGGCTGGCGGAGATTCTGGAAAAAGCGGTCCAGGCGGGGGCGTAAACCATGGACCGGTACTACTATACCGTGTCCGCCCTCCCGTCTCTGGCCTTCGACGGGGAGCCGGGGATGGACGCGGAAAGTTTTCTCCAGCTCTGCGACGAGACTCTGGAGCCGGCGGACATGACGATTCTCCGCGGGGTCCGGCTTCGCAGCGACGGCGAGACCACGGGAAACGCCGCAGCCGACGGGTGGAGCCGGTGGGAGCGGTCCCTGCGGGCGGAGACGGCCAAGGCGCGGGCGTCCCGGAGAGGGCTGGAACCCGAATCCGCCGCTCCCCGGATGGGGCCGGAGTCCGCCGCCGTCCTGGAAGCGGCCCGCGCCGCGATGAGCGAAGCCTCCCCCGATGCGGCGGAGGACATTCTGCTCCGGGCCATGTGGGGCCGGATGGACGAGCTGGAAACGGGCCACCACTTCGATCTGGACAAACTGGTAGTGTACTATCTGCGCGTGCAGCTCCTGGAGCTGAAGGCCCGCAGAAACAAGGCGGATGGGGAGAAGAATTTTTCCCTCATCCATGACGCGATTCTCGCGGATCAGCCAAACTAAACGGAAACCCTGGAGAAGGCAATGGCGGATGCAAAGGGAAAAGTGATCGGCGTGAACGGGAACATGGTTACCGTTTCATTTGAAGGCAACGTTTCCATGAACGAAGTCGCCTACGTGGTGACGGGGGACAAGAGGCTCAAATCCGAAGTGATCCGGATCCGGGGCAGCAACGCGGAACTCCAGGTCTTCGAGATGACCCGGGGCATCGGCGTGGCGGACCAGGTGGAGTTCACCGGAGAACTCCTGGCGGTCCGGCTGGGTCCGGGACTCCTGCGGCAGATCTACGACGGCCTGCAGAACCCGCTTCCCGAACTGGCGGAAAAATGCGGCTTCTTTCTGGAGCGGGGCGTCTACATTCACCCCCTGTCCCGGACCCGGAGATGGGACTTCACCCCCACCGCCAAGGCGGGAGACACCGTCGAGGCGGCGGACCAGCTGGGGACCGTTCCTGAAGGAATCTTCAAGCACCGCATCATGGTGCCCTTCAATTTCACCGATTCCTATCGGGTAAAATCGGTGGCCCCCCCGGGGGCTTACACCATTGAAGAGACGGTGGCGGAACTGGAAGACTCCCGGGGCAGGGTTATCCCCGTGACGATGAGCTTCGAATGGCCGGTGAAGCGCCCCATCACCGCCTACGCCCGGAGGCTGAAGCCGGAGAAACCCATGGTCACCAAGGTGCGGATCATCGACACCTTCATCCCCGTGGCCCTGGGGGGCACCTACTGCATCCCCGGACCCTTCGGCGCGGGAAAAACGGTGCTTCAGCAGGTCACCAGCCGCAACGCCGAGGTGGACATCGTCATCATCGCCGCCTGCGGCGAACGGGCCGGAGAGGTGGTGGACACCCTGAAGGAGTTCCCCGAACTCATCGATCCCCGAACCGGCAAGTCGCTGATGGAACGCACCGTCATCATCTGCAACACCAGCTCCATGCCCGTGGCCGCCCGGGAGGCCTCGGTCTATACGGCGGTGACCATCGCGGAGTATTACCGGCAGATGGGGCTCAATGTTCTGCTTCTGGCGGATTCCACATCCCGGTGGGCTCAGGCCATGCGGGAGATGTCGGGCCGGCTGGAGGAGATCCCCGGGGAGGAGGCCTTTCCCGCCTATCTGGAATCGGTCATCGCCAGCTTCTACGAGCGGGCGGGGATGGTGCAGCTGAAGGACGGCGGCTTCGGCTCGGTCACCATCGGCGGGACCGTCAGCCCCGCGGGGGGCAACTTCGAGGAGCCGGTGACACAGGCGACCCTGAAGGTGGTGGGGGCCTTTCACGGCCTGTCCCGGGAGAGGTCCGACGCCCGGAAATACCCCGCCATCCACCCCCTGGACAGCTGGAGCAAGTACCGGGGTTCGGCCAACAGGATGATGACCGAATACGGTCGGGACATCCTGTTCCGGGGCAACGATGTGGCCCAGATGATGAAGGTGGTGGGCGAGGAGGGGACCAGCACCGAGGATTACATCCTGTATATGAAGAGCGAACTCCTGGATTCCGCGTATCTGCAGCAGGATTCCTTCGACCCGGTGGATTCGTCGGTTTCCATCGAGCGCCAGCGCCACGTGTACCGGACCATATTCGACATTCTGTCGTCGAAGCTGGATCTTCCCACCAAGGAGGAGGCGCGGCAGTACTTCAACTCCCTGCGACAGAATCTGCTGGACGCCAACACGGCGGAATGGAACTCCGACGAGTTCCGGCGGCTGGAATCGGAGATCCGGTCCCAATTGCAGGCGAAAAAGATCGGCGTCGAACAGGACGCGGCGGAAATCGTCAAACACCTCACGGAACAGGAGCGGCCGTCCCATGCGCAAAGTGTATAGTAAAATCGAATCCATCTCCGGGAACGTCATCACCGTCTCCGCCGAAGGCATCCGCTACGGGGAGCTGGCGGAGGTTTCCTCCCGCCACGGCAAGTCCCTGGCGGAGGTCATCCGGCTTCGCAACAACCAGGTTTCCCTCCAGGTGTACGCCGGCTCCCGGGGCATCTCCACCGGGGACGAGGTCCGGTTCCTGGGCCACCCCATGCGGGTCTCCTTCTCGGACAACCTTCTGGGCCGGGTTTTCGACGGCTCCGGCCGCCCCCGGGACAAGGGCGCCAGCCTTATGGAGAACCTCATCGAGATCGGCGGCCCCTCGGTGAACCCCGCCAGGAGGATCATCCCCCGAAAAATGGTGAGGACCGGGATACCGATGATCGACTTCTTCAACTCTCTGGTGGAATCCCAGAAACTGCCGATATTTTCGATCTCCGGCGAGCCCTACAACGAACTGCTGGCCCGGATCGCCATGCAGGCGGAGGTGGACATCATCATCCTGGGAGGGATGGGGCTGAAGTACGACGACTATCTCTTTTTCCGGGACACCCTGGAGGAGGGGGGGGCCATGAGCCGGGCGATTTTCTTCGTCCACACCGCCTCGGACCCCATCGTCGAATGCCTCCTGGTTCCCGACGTTTCTCTGGCCGTGGCGGAGCGCTTCGCCCTGAAGGGCAAAAGGGTTCTGGTCCTTCTCACCGACATGACCAACTTCTCCGACGCCCTGAAGGAGATCGCCATCACCATGGAACAGGTCCCCTCCAACCGGGGCTACCCAGGGGACCTCTACACCCAGCTGGCGTCCCGGTACGAAAAGGCGGTGGACTTCGAAGGCGCGGGCTCCATCACGATCCTGGGGGTCACCACCATGCCCGGGGACGACGTGACCCACCCCATTCCGGACAACACCGGCTACATCACCGAAGGTCAGTACTACCTGCGCAACGGCCGCATCGAACCCTTCGGGTCCCTCTCCCGGCTCAAGCAGATGGTCAACAAGGACACCCGGCCGGACCACCGGGCGCTGATGGACGGAATGATCAAACTCTACGCCGCCTACAAGGAGGCGGTGGAGAAAAAATCCATGGGCTTCCGGATGTCCGACTGGGACTGCAAACTGCTGAAATACGGAGACCTGTTCGAGCGGGAGATGATGGACCTGTCGGTGAACAAGCCTCTGGAGCAGGCCCTGGACGACGGCTGGAAGATCCTGGCGGAGTGCTTCACCAAAGAGGAGACGAACATGAGGTCCGACCTCATCCGCCGGTACTGGCCGGCCCGGGAGGCGGCGGAGTAGGCCATGGCGGACATCAAGTTCACGAAGAATGAACTGAAGACCCAGAAGGACGCCCTCAAAAGATACAGGAGATTCCTGCCCACCCTGCAGCTCAAGAAGCAGCAGCTCCAGATGGTCATCCGGAACGTGGAAAACCAGGAACGGGAAAAAAGGGAGGCCCGGGACGGGGCGCGGCGGGACCTCCTGTCCTGGGTCAGGCTCTTCGGCGAGGACGTGGGGTTGGCCGGACTGGTGAAGGTGAAGAGCCTGGTCGCGGAAACCGGCAACATCGCCGGGGTGGACATCCCGGTCTTTCATTCCCTGGTCTTCGAGGACGTGCCCTACGACCTGTTCGAGACCCCCCTCTGGGTGGACGCCGCGGTGGACGTCCTGAAGCTTCTGATCCGATACGAGGTGGAGCTGGCCATCCTACGGAAGCAGATCGAGCTTCTGGGACAGGAGCTCCGGATCACCAGCCAGCGGGTCAACCTGTTCGAGAAGGTGAAGATTCCCGAGACCCGGAACAATATCCGGGTCATCCGCATCTACCTGGGGGACCAGGAAACCGCCGCCGTGGTCCGGGGAAAGATTTCGAAAAACAAGATCGTTCTGGAAAAGGTGCCGCAGTCATGATTGTGCCGATGAAAAAGGTTTCGCTGGTCCTTCTCTCGTCCCGGCGGCGGGCCGCCCTCCAGCGCCTGAGAAAGGCCGGGGTGGTCCACCTTCTTTCGGACGGCGGCGCCAGCGAGGAACTGGAGAAGCTCCGGGACACCCAGGCGCTTCTCCAGCGGGCCCTGGCGGCCTTCCCGGCGGGAAAAAAAGCCGCCTCCGCCCGGCCGCCGGAGGGGTTGGCCCAGGCCCGGGTAAAGGCGGAGGAGATCTGCGCCCTGGCCGATTCTCTCCGGCAGCGCCGGGACGAGGCGGAGAAGCTTCTCCGGGACATCGAGCGGGTAGCACCCTGGGGCGACTACAATCCCCAGACCCTGCGCTTCCTGGAATCCCGGGGACTCCTGCTCCGGCTCTACGAACTGGGAAAGGAGCAGGAGAAGAAGCTTTCCCCCGGGGGCGCACGCTTCGTGGTGTACCGCAGAAAATCGATGACCGGCCTGGTCTGGGTGGGGAGGGCCGAGGAGGACTTTCCCGCCGGCATCGAGGCCCTTCCCCTTCCCGAGAAGGGGCTTTCCCGCCTGAAGGAGGACCTGGCGGGAAAGCAGGCGGAGATCCAGGCCATCCGGGACGAGCTCCAGACCATGCGCTCCTGGGAGACTTCCATCATCGCCGCCCGGGAGGAGGTGGCGGAGAAAATGGAGTTCGAACAGGCCGCCGCCGATCTGGGCGCCGCGGGCCCCCTGGCCTACCTGTCCGGCTTCGTCCCCGAGCCGAAGGTGGAGAAGCTCCGGGAAACGGCCAGGGCCGAAGGCTGGGGCCTCATGGTCCGGGATCCCGGGGAGGACGAGGCGGTGCCCACCCTGGTGGAGAACCCCCCGGCCGTGGGAATAATTCAGCCGATTTTCAACTTCCTGGGCACCGTCCCGGGATACCGGGAGGTGGACATCAGCTTCTTCTTCCTGGTCTTCTTCAGTTTCTTCTTCGCCATGATCATCGGGGACGCCGCCTACGGAAGCCTGCTTCTGGGGGTCTCTGTTTTCTTTTCCCTCCGGGAGCGGAAAAAAAAGGGCGCGGTTCCCCAGGCGCTGACGCTCTTCATGCTGATGGGGTCCGGCACCATCGTCTGGGGGGCCCTGACGGGCAACTGGTTCGGCTACGAACCCATCTCCCGGGCCGCCCCCTTTTCCTGGTTCGTGGTCCCCGCCCTGTCCAGCTGGGACCCCAGGTCCAGCGAAACGGTCAAGTTCATCACCTTCGTCATCGGCACCATCCATCTGTCCATCGCCCACATCTGGAACTTCGCCCGGGAGATCGGGAAAAAGCCCCGGATCCGGGCCTTCACCCAGCTGGGGTGGCTCTCCATGGTCCTGGGCCTCTACTTCGTGGTGCTGAACATGGTCCTTGACGCCCGGAAGTACCCGGTGCCGGATTTCGCCAGGTACATGATCCTGGGGGGCTTCCTGGCGGTGCTTTTCCTGTCCCAGCAGGAGGGAAATTTCTTCAAGGGGCTCGTTAAGGGGCTGGGGGGCTTCATCACCACCTTCCTGAGCAGCATTTCCGCCTTCTCGGACATCATCTCCTACATCCGCCTCTTCGCCGTGGGGCTGGCGGGAATTGAAATCGCCAAGAGCTTCAACGCCATGGCCCAGGGTCTGATGACGAACCCGCTGGGAATCGTCTTCGGGATCCTCGTGGTCGTTCTGGGGCACGGGCTCAACATGGCCATGAGCGGCCTGTCGGTGGTGGTGCACGGCGTTCGTCTGAACGTCCTTGAGTTTTCGAACCACCTGGGTCTGGAATGGAGCGGGTTTTCCTACGACCCCTTCCGGGAGAAGACCAGGGATGACACAGAAACACATTCGCAAGGAGAACTCTCATGAACATCGGTTTGATAGGAATCGGGGCTTTCATGGCGCTGGCGGCGGCGGGGTCCGCCCTGGGGGCGGGATGCGCGGGCATGTCCGCCATCGGGGCCTGGAAGAAATGTTTTCTGCAGAACAGGCCGGCTCCTTTCCTCCTCATCGCCTTCGTCGGGGCCCCTCTCACCCAGACGATTTACGGTTTCATTCTGATGAATTCCTTCCGGGCCGTCATCGGCTCCCTGGACGACGGCATCATCCTGGGGGCGGGCCTCTTCGGCGGCCTGGCCATGGGGATCTCCGCCTGGTACCAGGGGAAAGCCGGCGCCTCCGCCTCGGACGCCTTCGCCGAAACGGGGAAGGGCTTCGGAAACTACATCCTGGTTCTGGGACTTATCGAGACCGTGGCCCTCTTCGTGATGGTTTTCCTTCTCGGCATTACAGGATAGAATAGAGGGACCCATTCGCCGAGGAGCGGTTTTGTTTTCATGGAAACGCGCAGAATAAAGGTCGGGAGCGTCTTCGTCGGCGGGGACGCTCCCGTTTCCGTTCAGACCATGTGGAAGAGCCCTCTGTCCGCCGTCACCGAGGACCTCATCGCCCGGGTAAACGGTCTGGCCGCCCTGGGATGCGACATCCTGCGCTTCGCCGTGCCCGACGAGCCGTCCGCCCTGGTTCTGGGGGAACTGGCGGGCCGGGTGGGCCTTCCCCTGGTGGCGGACATCCACTTCGATTACCGCCTTGCTCTGCTCTGCCTGGATTTCCCGGTGGCCAAGATCCGCATCAACCCCGGGAACATCGGCGCCCGCTGGAAGGTGGAAGAGGTGGTGAAAAAGGCCTCCGACACCGGGACGGCCATCCGGGTGGGGGTCAACCACGGCTCCCTTCCCCGGAGCCTGGCGGGAGAAAAGGACGCCGCCCGGGCCATGGTCAAGGCCGCGGAGGAGGAGGTGGAGGCCCTGGAGAGCCTGGGCTTCCGGAACGTCATCGTTTCGATGAAATCCTCCGATATGGAAAGCACGGTGCGGGCGAACCGTCTTTTCGCCGGGGAGCACGACATTCCCCTCCACCTGGGGGTCACCGAGGCGGGTCCCCTGATCCCGGGGATAGTTAAAAGCGCCCTGGCCCTCGGACCTGCTGCGGGACCGGATCGGGGCCACCATTCGGGTGTCCCTGTCCGACAGCTCCGAGGCGGAGCTGTACACCGGGCGGGAGATCCTCTCCGTCCTGGGACTGCGCCGGGGAGGGGTGCGGCTGGTCAGCTGCCCCCGCTGCGGCAGGGCCGGTTTCGATGTCCACGGCTTTCTGGCGAAGAACCAGGACCGGCTGATGCGGCTTTCCCGGGACATCACCGTGGCGGTCATGGGCTGCGTGGTGAACGGCCCCGGCGAGGCCAGAAACGCGGACATCGGCATCACCGGCGCGGGGGGGCGGGTGATCCTCTTCAAAAGGGGGGAGATACTGAAAACCCTGGACGAGGCCGAGGCGGAGGAGGCATTCTGGGAGGAACTGGAAAAGCTGTGAAAAAACCGCGCAGAGGGGCGGCGGTTTTCGGTCTGGCCCTGGCCTGCCTGGGTCTGGCGACAGGAGCCGCAGCTCTGGAGGAAGATTACTCCGGAAAGCCCGACTGGTACGTGTACCACCGGGGGCTCGAGCATTTTCGGGGCGGCCGCTTCGGGGAGGCCCTGCGGGCGATGAAGGAGCTGCAGGACCCGTCCCGGGTGACTCCCCCGGAGGTCTACGTTCTCATCGGCAAAATCTACCGGGAGGAGGGTGAGAACGACCTGGCGGAACGGTTCCTGAAAAGAGCCCTGGCGGATGCCCCCGCCCTCGGGGTTCCCCAGGACAGATACGAGATCCTCTACCTGCTGGCGGACATCCACTACCGGAGAAAGAGCTATAAAAATTATGAAGATGTATTGGAAAGCATACTTTCCGATCATTCTCTGTACCGGGACGAGCGGTACGCCCGCCTGCGGGAGGGCTATCTGCGGACTGCCCGGGAACGGGGCTTCGACTCCTTCGTGTCTCTGTACCGGCAGGGGGACGATTTCACCCGGGCCGCCCACCTGGGTCTGGGTGTCTTCGCCGTCCGCACCGGCCGGGACGAGAAGGGGGCGCTGCATCTCCTCTTTGCGGATCTCGCCGCCGTATCCACCCTCATAGGGTTTCAGCGGGACCGGGACCCGGACTATGTCTTCTCGTCGCTGCCGGACCTTCTGGCCAGGGCCCGCAGACTGCCCGGGGCGGAGGACTACATCGAAGAAACCGAACTCCACAAGGGCCTGTATTACCTCGCCTCGGCCCTGCACCGGACGGGCGGCGTCACGGCGGCCCGGGAGCTGTGGAAGACCCTGGCCGATTTCGGAACCGGGGAGTGGAAGATCCGCAGCGGCAACCAGCTGAGGTCCCCCCAGGCCGAGCCCCTCATCTCCTATTGACCCATGGACACCATCGTCATCAAAGGCGCCCGGGAGCACAACCTCAAGAACATCGATCTCGAGCTTCCCCGGGGAAAACTCATCGTCATCTCCGGGGCCAGCGGCTCGGGAAAGTCGTCCCTGGCCTTCGACACCATCTTCGCCGAGGGGCAGCGGCGTTACGTGGAATCCCTCTCCGCCTACGCCCGGCAGTTCCTGGGCCGTCTGGACAAGCCCGACCTGGACTACATCGAGGGTCTCTCCCCGGCCATCTCCATCGAACAGAAGACCGCCCACCGGAACCCCCGCTCCACCGTGGGAACGGTGACGGAGATCTTCGATTACCTGCGCCTGCTGTACGCCCGGGTGGGAACCGCCCATTGCCCTTCCTGCGGCCGGGTCATCCGGGAGCAGTCGGTGGACCAGATTCTTGATGTGCTGCTCCAGTACCCGGAAGGGACCCGGCTCATGATCCTCGCCCCCATGGTGCGGGGAAGAAAGGGGGAACACCAGAGGATACTGGCCGATGCCGCCCGGGACGGCTTCGTCAGGGCCCGGATCGACGGCGTGGTCCACGCCCTGGACGAGGCTCCCGGACTGGATAAAAACCGGGCGCACCGGATCGAGATCGTCATAGACCGGGTGCTGGTGGCGCCGGATAACCGGAAACGCATCGCCGACAGCGTGGAGACGGCCCTGGAAACCTCCGGCGGCAGCCTCATCGCCCTCCGCATCGACGAGGGGGGGGAACGGGAGGAGTTCTTCTCCCGGCGCAGCGCCTGCCCCGACTGCGGGATAAGCCTGCCGGAGCTGCAGCCCCGGCTCTTCTCCTTCAACAACCCCCAGGGGGCCTGCCCGGCATGCACGGGGCTGGGCATAACCCTGGAGTTCGACCCGGAACTCGTGATGCCGGACAGGAGCCTCTCCTTCAACGACGGAGGCATCCCCCCTTACAACCCCGAGTCCGCCTGGCACCGGAGCCGCTTCGAATCCCTGGCCCGGCATTTCGGGTTCAGCCTGGACACGCCTTTGGGGTCCCTGCCCGAGAGGGTGCTGCAGGCCCTGCTGCACGGCACCGAGGAGCCGGTCCCGGTCTCCTACGTCAACCGGGAGGGCACGGGGCGTTTTGAGTACAATGCCCCCTTCCGGGGGATCCTGGACGATCTGAAGCGGCGCTACCTGGAGTCCACCTCCGAGGGGGTCAAGGAGGGCCTGGAAAAATTCATGTCCCGCAAACCCTGCGAAGCCTGCGGGGGCCGGCGGCTGCGCCCGGAGGCCCTGGCGGT
Source organism: Spirochaetota bacterium (assembly GCA_029562045.1). Lineage (GTDB taxonomy): Bacteria > Spirochaetota > Spirochaetia > DTKZ01 > DTKZ01 > JAKQWJ01. The sequence continues at coordinate 15,555 of JAKQWJ010000176.1, forward strand.
CACGGTGGGGGACCGGAATATCCACGAAGTCTCCTGTCTCTCCGTGGGGGAGGCTCTGCGCTTTTTCGACACCCTGGAGCTGGACGAAACCCGGCGCAAGATTTCCCGGCAGATCCTCAAGGAGATCAGCGCCCGGCTGGGCTTCATGAAAAGCGTGGGCCTGGAGTACCTTACCCTGGAGCGGAAGGCCTCCACCCTGTCCGGCGGCGAG
>JAKQWJ010000178.1 GCA_029562045.1 Spirochaetota bacterium
GGGACAGGAAAAGCGGCATCGATCCGAACCTTTTCGCCATCATGAAGGCTGCGGGCAAGTCGGAGAATACTTTCGTGATGCCCTGGAACACCCAGGTCCTCTATGTCTACTACCGCCCCTCCATGTTCAAGGCCGCCGGCATCGGTGTCCCCAAAACCTACGAAGAGTTTCTGAACGCCATCAAGGTCCTCACCCGGGACACCGACGGTGACGGCAAGATCGATGTCTACGGATTCGGCATGCGGGGAGCCCAGGGAGGGCAGGAGCCCTGGGGGAGCTTCATCCACGGCCGGGGAGGAAGTCTGAAAGACCTGACCAGCGCCGCTTCGGTGCAGGGCATGCAGGATTTCATCGATATCTTCAAGAACGGCTTCGTGCCCCCTTCGGCGCCCTCGGACGGCTTCAGCCAGATCATCGCCAACTTCAAGAGCGGCAAGACCGCCATGACGGTCCACCACACCGGGTCGGCCATCGGCATGGTCGAGACTTTCGGGGATGATGTCTCGGCCTTCCCCTTTCCCGCCGGCAAGGGGCAGTGGACCTCCATGGGTGACACGGAGAATGTGATTTTCGAATCCTGCAAGAACAAGGAAGCGGCCTTCCAGTGGCTGGCCTACCTGGCTGCCGGCAAGGGGCAGGCCACCTGGTGCGAGAAGACCATGAATGTTCCGGTTTACAGCGAAGTGCAGAAGCTCCCGGTTTTCCAGAACAACCGCTTCATGAAGGCCTCCATGGACTCGGTCTCCTACGCGGGGATCTTCCCGATCCTGGACACCACCACCGAGTGGATTTCGGTGACCTGGCCCAACACCGTGGCCCGGGCCCTTTTCGGCGAGCTCACCGCCCGGCAGGCCATGGAGATCTTGCAGAAGGATCTGTACCGATAGTTCGTCCGCCGCCGGGGGCTCCTGCCCCCGGCAGCGTGCCGCCTTTGAAGGAGTATAGCCGATGCGCGTGGCCAGGAACAGGCAGGCCCTATACCCCTATCTCCTCATCGCCCCGGCCCTGTTATTCGTGATACTGGTGGTCCTCTTTCCCGTGCTGCGGGCCCTTCTGATGAGCTTCCAGAACTACGATCTCCGCCGGCCCGGCGCCATCGGTTTCATCGGACTGACCAACTACGCCGCGGTGGCCGGAGACCCTCTTTTCCGGGCCGCCCTCGTCCGCACCCTGATCTGGGTCCTCTTCGGGGTGGGGCTGCAGTTCGTCGTCGGTTTCATCCTCGCTCTGCTCCTCCATCAGCATTTCGCCGGAAGGGGGATCGTCCGGTCGGTGAGCCTGATCCCCTGGGTCACCCCGGGAGTCCTCATCGGCCTGATGTGGCGCTGGATCTACGATGGAAACTTCGGGGTCCTGAACGATCTTCTCGTCAGGCTGGGGATAATCAGGGACTTCATCCCCTTCCTGGCCCGGAAAGGCACGGCCTTTCCATCGGTGATCGCCACCATCGTCTGGCAGGGCATCCCCTTTTTCTCCATCATGCTCCTGGCGGGGCTGCAGGGGATTCCCTCCTCCCTCTACGAGGCCGCCGATATCGACGGGGCCCGGCCCCGTCAGAAGCTCTTTTACATAACCATCCCCTCGCTGCGGAACACCATCTTTGTCACCACCCTGCTGCGGATCATCTGGGTGGCCAACTCGGTGGACGTGATCTACTCCATGACCGAAGGGGGGCCGGCCTACGCCACTCAGACCCTCAGTGTCTACATCTTCAACAAGGCCAGCTCCATGAACCTGGGCTACGCCTCCACCATGGCGGTCTTCCTGATGCTCCTTCTCTCCTTTGTGGCGGTGCCCTACCTGCGCTCCATGTTCAGGAAAGGGTAGGGGGACGAGGATGAAACATCGCGCAGTGAAGGGCCGCCTTCTTCGCCTCGCCGGCTTCTTTCTGCCCCTGGCGGTCCTCCTGGTCTTTCTGCTCTTCCCCTTCTACTGGACCTTCGTGACCTCGGTAAAGCCCGCAGCGGAACTCTACCAGGCGCGGGTTACCTACTGGCCCGCCGGCTTCACCTGGGACTCCTACCGGAACCTCTTCGGAGAGTTCCGATTCCTGAAGCCCATGCTCAGCAGCCTCACCGTTGCCCTCAGCACCACCATCGTCACCCTGGTGGTGGCGGTCCTGGCGGCCTACGCCTTCTCCCGGTTCGAGTTCAAGGGGAAGAGGATATTCATGGTCCTCTTCCTGACCAACAATATGTTCCCCACCGTGCTCCTTCTCATTCCCCTTTTCACCATCATGCGCAGGATGGGGCTCCTCTACACCCCCTCGTCGCTGATCCTGGCCTATACCACCTTCACCATCCCCTTCTCCATCTGGCTCCTCAGCGGCTACCTCAACGACCTTCCCTCGTCGCTGGAGGAGGCGGCCATGGTGGATGGGGCCAACCGGCGCCAGGCCTTCGTCAAGGTTATCCTGCCGGTTCTGGTCCCCGGCCTTGTCGCAACGGGGGTCTACATCTTCATGCAGGCCTGGAACGAGTATACCTTCGCGGTGATGTTCACCAACGAGCGCAACCGGACCATCCCGGTGGCGCTGAAGAACCTCATCGGACAGCTGGGGGTGCAGTGGGACCTCCTCACCGCCGGGGGAATCATCACGATAATCCCGGTCTGCGTCATGTTCTTCTTTGCCCAGAAGCGCCTTGTGGAAGGACTGACTGCCGGAGCAGTCAAGGGCTGATCATTACGGAGGGGCAATTTTATGCCAGTCAGCGCGCAAAGGGAAAAAGCCCGCCATCTCAGGCGGCAGGTGCTCTCGATGCTCTATAAAAGCCAGTCGGGACACCCCGGGGGTTCTCTGTCGGTCATCGAGATACTGATGGCCCTCTACTACAACAAGGCGTCCATCCGGCCCGACCAGCCCCACTGGGACGACCGGGACAGGATCGTGCTTTCCAAGGGACACGCGGCCCCGGCTCTGTACGCCATCCTGGCCGATCTGGGGTACTTCCCCCTGTCGGACCTGGACAACTTCCGCCAGGTGGACAGCCATCTGCAGGGGCACCCCGACATGGGCAAGACCCCGGGAGTGGATGTGAACACCGGCTCCCTGGGGCACGGGGTCTCGGTGGCCGGGGGCCTGGCTAACGCGGCCAAATACCTGGGGAAGAATTACCATGTCTATGCGGTGATGGGTGACGGGGAGCTGCAGGAGGGGATCTGCTGGGAGGCCGCCATGGCGGCGGCCCATTACGGACTGGACAACCTGAGCCTCCTTCTGGACTACAACGGCCTGCAGATCGACGGCGCCAACGACGAGGTGCTCAGCCTGGGGGACATCACCGGGAAGTTCGCGGCCTTCGGTTTCGCCGTGCACACCGTGGATGGCCACGATATCGATGCCATCCTGGCGGCCCTGAATGAGCCCACCGGCGGCAGGCCCCGGTTTGTCTGCTGCAGGACCATCAAGGGGAAGGGGGTCTCCTTTATGGAAGATCAGTACGGCTGGCACGGCAAGGCCCCCAACGCGAAAGAGTACGAGGCGGCGATGAAAGAGCTGGAAGGAGCGGGGGATGAGTGAGCCGAAGTCTTTGCGGGTGGCCTACGGAGAGGCCCTGGTGGAACTGGGGAAGCGGGAGGAGCGGGTGGTGGTTCTGGATGCGGACCTGGCCCACGCGACCATGACCAAGCTCTTCGCCGATGTCTATCCCCGGCGGTTCTTCAACTACGGCATCGCGGAGCAGAATCTGATGGGGGCGGCGGCGGGCTTCGCCCATGCGGGCCTCATTCCCTTCGCCAGCACCTTCGCCCTCTTCGGGGCTGGACGGGCCTACGAGATCATCCGCAACGCCATCGCCTACAACAAC
>JAKQWJ010000209.1 GCA_029562045.1 Spirochaetota bacterium
CTGGAAACCCTGCTGGATCGGGTGCACGAGCTGGGGGAGAGGCTGAAGGAGGACCCCACGCTCCGGACGGTGGGAGAGTACCGGAGCGCCGTCAGAAATTTTTTGCAGATCGTGGTGGATTCCTGCTACAAGGTGGAGGAAAGGGCAGGCTCGAAGAGCATCCTGCGGCAGAAGAAGTTCACCCAGATCCGGATCGTGGACGACAAGCTGGAGCGGCTCGCCGCCGGGGTCATGAGTTCCCAGAGGGACCAGCTGGAGATCCTGCGCCGGGTAGACGAGATTCATGGAATCCTGATAGATTTGCTCAGTTAGAGAAAGGAGTGCGGCGTCCCCGTATGGATGATTTCCCCGAACTGAAACAGAACGACGACGTGGAAACCAGTACCGTCAAACTGGAAAAGGCCCTGATGTCCATCAAGGTGCTGTATTCCAGCGAGATTCTGCTCTGCGCGCCCAAGGAGGGCTTCTCCTTCCAGGCGGGAGACCGGGTGGTGGTGGAGACCCGCTACGGCCGGGATCTGGGGGAGATTCTCGGGGTGGTCCACGAGTTCGATCTGCGCCCCGGGGATGGCGGCGGCGACCAGCCCGCCACCTACGATATCGTCCGCGTCGCGGGAGAGGAAGACCTCCGGAAGCACGAGGAGAACAAGGTCCGGGAGTTGGAGGCCTACGCGCTGTGCCGGAAGAAGATACGCCAGCACAACCTGGACATGAAGCTGGTTTCCGCCCATTACCTTCTGGAAGAGGCGAAGATACTCTTCTTCTTCACCGCCGATGCCCGGGTGGATTTCCGGGACCTGGTCAAGGACCTGGTCTCGGTCTTCAAGACCCGGATAGAGCTTCGTCAGATCGGTGTCCGGGATGAGTCCCGGGTCCTGGGGGGGATCGGGGTCTGCGGCCGGTCCTACTGCTGTCACGGCATCACCGACAAACTCAAGCCTGTCTCCATCAAGATGGCCAAGGTGCAGAACCTCTCCCTCAATTCGATGAAGATCTCCGGCCCCTGCGGCCGCCTCCTGTGCTGTCTCTCCTACGAGTTTGAAACCTACAGCGAAGAAAAAAAACGCCTTCCCAACGAAGGCTACAAGATCAATTACGACAACGCCCTGTTCAAGGTCATCGAAGTGAACATCCTCTCCCGCAGGGCGAAGCTGCTCAGCGACGACGGCCGCCTTCTGGAGGTCCCCACGGGACGGTTTTACCACGACGACCGGACCCAGCGCTGGAGAATCCGCGAACTCGAATCCCCGTGACCCCGACCCCCGCGGAGGACCTCACCGTCTGCAGTCCCGGCGGAGGCCGATGAGCGCCGCTCCGACGGGGACCGCCGCCGGCTACATCGTCTGCAGTTTGTGCAGGGACTGATACACCCCTCCCCGGGCCAGGAGTTCCTCGTGGCTGCCTTCCTCCAGCACCCGCCCGCCCCCCAGAACGTAGATGCGATGGGCGCTGCGGACGGTGGAGAGACGGTGGGCGATGACCAGGGCGGTCCGCCCCTGCAGAAGGGCCGTCATGGCCTTCTGCACGAGTTTTTCCGTTTCCGTGTCGATGCTGGAGGTGGCCTCGTCGAGGATGAGAACCGGGGGGTTGTGGGCGATTATCCGGGCGAAGGACAGGAGCTGCCGCTGCCCCGAGGAGATATTCACGGCCCCCTCGTGGAGAAGGGTGTCGTAGCCGTCGGGCAGGCCCATGATGAAATCGTGGATCTGGGCGGCCCGGGCCGCCTCCCGCAGGGCCTCCTCCGGCAACCCCAGACCCAGATCGATGTTTTCCCTTATGGACCGGGAGAAGAGAAAAACGTCCTGCTGGATGGGCTGCACCGCCCGGCGCAGGGTCTCCAGCGGGAAGGAGCGCAGATCCCGCCCGTCCAGCAGGATCGTCCCCCCGTCGGGGTCCCAGAGCCGGGTAAGCAGATGGGCGATGGTGGATTTGCCGGCTCCGGTAAAGCCCACCAGCGCCGCCGTTTCTCCCGGAGGAACCGAGAGGGAGACTCCCCGGAGGACGGGCTCGCCGGGTTTGTAGGCGAAAGAAACGTTCCGGAATTCCACGGCGCCCGCGACGGGCTGCGGAAGAGGCTCCCTGCCCGTGTCGGGGATCCTCCGCTCGTCGTCCAGGAGCTGGAAGATCCGTTCGCTCCCCGCCATGGCCGACTGGAGGATGGTGTATTTCTCCGAGAGATCCATCACCGGCTGGTAGAACTTGCGGATGAGGTTTATGAAGGCCACCAGTGTCCCCAGGCTCAGGGCCCCTCCCAGGTGTCGGACCGCCCCGACGTACAGGATGACCCCCAGGGACAGGGAGGAGAGGAAATCGATGATGGGCCGGAAGGTGGCGAAGATGTACATCTCCCCCAGATTGGCCCGCATCAGCGCCCGACCAGCCCGGGCGAACTCCCTTTTGACCTTCTCCTCCCGGGTGAAGAACTGGATGACCCGGATGCCCCCCAGGTGCTCCGCCAGAAAGGAGTTGACCCGGGAAACCCAGATCCGGACCTGCCGGAAGGCGTCACGGGCTTTGACCCGAAAATAGAGGGCGAGACCCAGGACCGGGGGCAGACTGAGCGTCGTGGCCAGGGCCAGGACCGGATCTAGGGCGAAAAGAGTGATGATCACCCCGGCCATGATGAAAATATCCTTCGCCAGGCTGGTCAGCACGGAGGTGAAAAGCTCGTTCACCGTTTCCACATCGTTGGTCAGGCGCGTCACCAGCCGTCCCGTGGGGTGGGAACCGATGAAGGCCAGGGACCGGCGGATGACGCGGCCGTAGAGGTCCATGCGCAGGGCCTTCATGACCTTCTGACCCGCCAGCGCGGTGAGGTAGATTTCCAGGAACGAGAAGACCAGTCCCGCCAGCAGCAGGAGAAGGAGAAGGAAGGAATTGTGGGCTATGCCCTCCCGGGCCCCGGGGACTCCGGCCAGGATGAAGCCGTCGATGGTCCTCCGGAGGATGACCGGCCCCAGGAGTTCCGTGGCGGTGGAAATCAGCATGGCCAGGGCCGCGCCGAGAACCAGGCCCCTGAAGGGGAGAGTATAGGTCGAGAGCCGGCGGACTATCTCCGGATCGTAGCCTTTGACGATCTCTTCCTGTTCCAACTCAGGTTTTCTCCTCTTCGAGAACGGCGGATTCCGCAGTCTGCAGCTGATGAATCTCCCGATACAGACCGGGAACGCCCAGGAGTTCCCCGTGGGTCCCCTGCTGGAGCACCCGGCCTC
>JAKQWJ010000212.1 GCA_029562045.1 Spirochaetota bacterium
CACGAGCGGCTCTACCAGTCCAGGAGCCTCTCCTCCCTGGAACTGGGACCCTACCTGGAATCGATCCTCCGCCTCTGCCTGGAGGCTTATGATTCCGGTCCCCGGATCCGGCACCGGCTGGAGGCGCCGAAGATCGCGGTCTCGGTGGAGGTGGCCAGCCCCCTGGGTCTCATCGTCACCGAACTGGCCACCAACACGGCGAAGCACGGCTACCCCGACGGCGGGCCGGGCTCGGTTCTGCTGCGCCTGGAACGGGAGGGGGAGGGGGAACTGCGTCTCCACTACCGGGACGACGGCGTCGGTCTGCCCCCGGACCACGACCCCGGGGGAGGCGAACATCTGGGCATGGTCCTGATTCGGACTCTGGCGGAGCACCAGCTCCGGGGGCGGTACCTTCAGGAAACGGGTCCCGGTTTTTCCTGCACCGTTTCGGTGGGGCTCCCCCTGGGGGCGGGATCCAGGGGGGAGACATGAGGCTCCTCATCGTGGAGGACGAGGCGGTAACCGCCCTCCACCTCACCATGGAGTTCACAAGGCGGGGCTACGCGGTTTCCAGCGTGTCCCGGGGGGAGGACGCCGTCCGCCATCTGGATCGCCAAAGACCTGACGCGGTGCTGATGGACATCAACCTGGGCGGCGGGATGGACGGGATCGAAACCGCCATAGCCCTCAAGGGAAGGGGGGCGCACCGGGTGGTATTCATGAGCGGTTACGAGAAGGAGCGGCTGCAGAAACGCATCGGACGCGACTACAGCCCCACGGCCCTGCTCTTTCCCAAACCCATCCGCATGTCGGACATCGACGAACTGGACCGGGTGTTCAGGGAAGGGGCCTAACAGGGACCCTCGCCGCACTCCTCCCGGAGGAGGCGGAAAAAGCGCAGCGCGAAGGGGATGCTGAAGACGAAGGTGAGGAGGTCCGCCGCGGGCTGGGTGGTCTGGATCCCCGCGAGGCCGAAGATCCGGGGCAGGATGGTGATGAGGGGAAGGAAGAACAGCCCCTGCCGGGACACCGCCAGAAGCGTGGCGGTCCAGGACCTTCCGATGGACTGGAAGGTCATGTTGCACATGACCCCCAGGGGCATGAAGGGCATGGCGATGCACTGGGCCCGGAGAGCCAGGGCCCCGATCCGGACCACCTCCGGGTCGCCGGGGATGAAAAATGCCATGAGCCGCTCCGCGGCCAGGAAACCTACCGCGGCGAAGCTGCTCATCAGGATGACGGTGGCCTTCCAGGTGAAGAAAAAAGCCTCCCGCACCCGCAGATACCTCCGGGCCCCGTAATTGTAGCCCAGAACGGGCTGGTAGCCCTGACCTATCCCCAGAACCAGGGAGAACACGAACATGAAGATCTTCACCACGATGCTCATCCCCGCCACCGCCGCGTCCCCGTAGAGCGCCGCGTTGACGTTCAGGGCGATGGACGCGACGCTGGCCAGCCCCTGCCGGGTGAAGGAGGGGAGGCCGAACTTCAGGATGAAAAGGAAGGTTTCGGGGCGCCGGGACAGCCGGGCGGGCTCCAGCCGGGTAATGGTTTTTCCCCGCAGAAAAGGGGAGAGGAGGATGATGAAACCCACCAGCTGGCTGATGGCGGTGGCGATGGCGGCCCCGGCTATCCCCAGACCCAGGACGAAGATGAAGACGGGGTCCAGGATGATGTTCAGGATTCCGCCGGTGGTGATCCCCACCATGGCGAAGGAGGCCTTCCCTTCCGCCCGCAACAGATTGTTCAGGGTGAAGGACCCGGCCATCACCGGGGCGGCGTAGAGGATGTACCGGGCGTAATCCCGGGCGTAGGGCGCGATGGTGGGCGTCGCCCCCAGGGCCCGCACCAGGGGATCCATCAGCGACAGCCCCGCCACGGTGAGGAGCAGGCCCAGGGCCAGGGACATGAGGAAGGCGCTGGTGGCTACCCCGTCGGCCTCGTCGTTCCGGCGGGCCCCCAGAAGCCGGGCGGTCCAGCTCCCCGCCCCCATCCCCACGGTGAAACCCACCGCCTGGATGATGGCCATCAGCGAGAACACCACCCCCACCGCCCCGGCGGCGCTGGTGCCCAGCTTGGAGACGAAATAGGTGTCCGCGGTGTTGTAGACGGCCGTCACCAGCATGCTGATGACCGTGGGCACCGCCAGGCCGGCTATCAGCCGGCCCACGGGCCGGCCCGTCATTTTCCGGTAATTGGCGTCTTCGCCGCTCACGGGTTGTTCCACTCAGGAGCCGCGCTTTTCCAGGGAGTCCACCAGTCTGGTGTACTTCTCGTGGATCATCTTCCGGTCGAACTCGTAAAACTCCGCCAGCATGGCCTGGTCTTCGGCGGCGGTGACATACTGCAGCGAGGCGGGGAAGAAGTCCGCGTCCTCCTTGCGGATGTGGCGGGGATAGAAATCCGCCAGGGTCTTCATGGCCGCCACGATGTCCTTCAGCGCCGAGGCGTCCCCGTTCCGGTAGCGCCGGTTGGCCTCCACCAGGCCCGCCACGGTGCTGCGGCTGTAGACGTGCTCCTCGGTGAGTTCGTCCATGACCCGCTTGTCCCTCTCCGACAGGGGCTTTCGGGCCATGTCCCGGAACATGATGTCCTCCTCCTTGCCGTGGTGCGTCCGGTCCGCGTAGACCCGGATGAAGTCCACCGCGGTGTCCACGAACACCGGGTCCACCGTCCCGTCCTGTTCGATTTTTTCGATCTCTCCGCGAAGGATCTTCAGCATCCGTTCGATGAGCCGGTGTTCGATCATCAGGGGGCCGCGGGCTTGCATGGAGACCTCTCCTTCCGGCTCCCGGGCCGGGGCGCCGGCGGGGCCGATATAGTGATTCGGGAATACTAATCCCTATCCCCGGGGAAATCAATCACCGGGAGGAAAATCGGAGGCCCGCTGAAGGCGCCCCGCGCAGCGGCCCGCCTTGCCCGCGGTCCGGGCCTCTGGTACAATCGCGCCATGCCCGCGAGCCTTCTCTGGTATGATCTGGAAACCTTCGGCGTCAATCCCCGCTGGGACAGGATCGCCCAGTTCGGGGCGCTGCGGACCGACGGCCGGTTCCAGGAGCTGGAGCCGCCCATCAGCCTCTACTGCCGCCTCTCCCCGGACTATGTCCCCCAGATCGATGCCTGCCTGGTGTCGGGGATCACCCCGGATGTCACGGCGGAGAAGGGGCTTTCCGAACGGGACTTCGCGGCGCATCTGCACCGGGAGATGATCCGGCCCGGCACCTGCGTGGTGGGCTACAACAACCTGCGCTTCGACGACGAGTTCGTCCGCTCCCTGTTTTACCGGAACTTCTACGACCCCTACAGCCGGGAGTACGAGGGGGAGAACAGCCGATGGGACATCATCGACCTCATGCGGATCTGCCGGGACCTGAGACCCCAGGGGATCGAGTGGGTCCAGGACCCCGAGGGCAGGCCGGTTTTCAAGCTGGAGGAGCTGTCCCGGGCCAACGGCATCCCCCATGAGGAAGCCCACGACGCCCTGGCGGACGCCCGGGCCGCCATGGCCCTGGCCCGGCTGGTCCGGGAGAAGCAGCCGAAACTGTTCAAATACTGCTACTCCCTGCGGAAGAAGGAGGAGGTCCGCCGCAGGCTCAACCTGCAGCGGATGGAGCCGGTGGTGCACACCTCCGGGATGTTCACCTCCCCCCGGGGCTGCACCACCCTGGTGGTCCCCCTCAGCGTGGACCCCCGGCGGAGCAACGTGGTCATCGCCTACGACCTGCGCCGGGACCCCCGGGACTGGATCGACCGGCCGCCGGAGGAGATCCGGCGGCGGGTCTTCACCCGGCGGGAGGAACTGGGGGAGGGGGAACGGATTCCCCTCAAGGGGATACACCTGAACCGCTGCCCCGCGGTGGCGCCCCTGTCCACCCTGGAAGATGCCCGGGCCCGGGAACTGGGCATCGACCTGGCCGCCTGCCGGGCCAACGCGGAGGTCCTGCGCTCCCGGACGGACATCATCCAGAAGGTCCGGAGCGTTTTCAGCTCTCCCCCCGGCGGGGGCGGCGGGGAGGAAACCGATGTGGACCTGAAGATCTACTCCGGGGATTTCTTCCCCGACGGGGACCGGGAGGAGTTCGCCCGGATCCGGGAAGCCTCCCCGGAGGAGCTTCTGTCGAACCCGCCCCGGCTTGACGACCCCCGGGGGCCGGAAATGCTGTGGCGCTACATCGCCCGGAACTTCCCCCGGTCCCTGCCCGAGGACGAGAAGCGCCGATGGAAGAGCTTCTGCGCTTCCCGGATACTGACCCCCGAGCCCGCCGGGGCGGCGGACATCGGGACCTTTCTGCGGGACCTGAAAAACCGGCTGGGCCGGGTGGACACCCCCGCCCGGGACAAGGTGACGCTGAAGCGGCTTCTGGATTACGGCGAGGAGCTGGAGCGGACAGTCCTGGGCTGAAGTCCCCGCCGGCGGTCTTCCGGACGGGGCGCAGGGCTTCCGCGCCGGACCGGCCCCCGCTCCGATGGAACCGCCCCGGGCCCGTTCCCGCCTCCCCGAAGCCTCCCCCCGGCCTGCGGGCGCCCCGGAGCCGCCCCTCCCTTCCGGGATTCAGCCCCGGCGGGGCGGCGCATCGCCGGAGGTGGTTCGATCCGGGCCCTCCCTTCTCAGACCGGGGCCCCCCCGGAATCGTTTCGGAGCAGGGCCTCCCGGTGGCGGAAGCGGCACAGAAGGTCGATGAAGCGGGGGTCCTCCCGGGGCGGGCCGCTGAAATGATAAAGATGGGACAGGCAGCCGCAGTCGCTGGAGCCGAAACGGGGGGTGGGCCGCCCGCCGATGTCCCCCAGGGCCGCGGCGAGCCGGCATTCCAGGTTCCGGTACGATGCGATGGGAAAGGCCGCCGCCGAGGCGGCCCGGTCCCGGAGGTGGTCCAGATGCCAGTGGGGGGTCTTCCGGGTCCGCCTCAGATGCCGGGCGGTCCGGGCCGCCAGACCCCGGGAGGCGGAGCCGGCGTAGACATACCAGCCGGGGGGAAAGTCCATCTCCCCCAGAGCCCCCACCGGAACCTTCTCCCGGCGGGTAAGCTCCAGCAGGATCAGGTAGGATCCGGAATCCGCGGCGGCCAGCTCTCCGTGGGAGAGGTCCACCGGGATGTCCCGGAGGAAGCGGCAGAGGCCGCTCCCGTCGGTGCGGGTCAGGGCCCCATGGCAGGCAACCCGGTCCCGGTGCCGGGACAGCGCCGCCGCCAGGGCGGGGTGGGTGTGGAGGTTGGGGATGACCGCCTCGGGATCCCCGTGGCTCACCAGGAACAGTATATGGGCCCTCCACCCCTCCCGGGACAGGGCCGCCAGTTCTTCCAGATGCCGCAGGGCCCGCAGGCTCGGGGCGTCGGGGAACATGGCCGCCCCGTGCTCCACCAGGGTGCAGGATTTCACCTCCAGAAGGTGCCGCTCTCCGTCGGCGTCCTCCACGAAGAAATCGAAACGGGATCCCCCCAGGGGGTATTCCGCCCTGATTTCCCGGGCCCCGGGGAAGAGCCGGGGCAGGACCAGCGCGCCCGCTGCCGCGGCGCTCCTCCCGGCGTGGAGAGGGACGACCCCGCCCCGGTACCGGGCCCCCACCAGGGTATGGGAGGTTTTCCGTCCCGGCGGGGTCTTCACCGCGCCGCCCGGAGTTTCCACAGCCACGACCGGGGCGTCAATCTCCGCCTCACCGTCCCCGGTTTTTTCCCCGGCCCGGGGATTCCGCCGGGCCTCCAGAATGACAGGCCGCCCCGGCAGCAGGATCTCCCCCATCCGGCCCGAGTTGGGACAGTGGCACGGAAGCTCCCTGTTCCCGGCCTGGGCGATGACGAGAAACCGGTTCGGCCGGGTGAGGAATACAGCCTCGACGTCGTTCCGGAAAAGAGGGAAGGCGGGTTCGGTCATGGGCGTCTGGACCGCGGTTGCCGGTCCGGGGCACATGCCGAGGTCCCGGCAGGGGCCCCGGCATATGCACCGGCAGGGGCCCCGGCAGGGGTCAAGGCCAGGACCAGGGTCCGGGCCGGAGCCCCTGTCCCGGCACGGCCCGGGAATGCGGCCTCCCCGGCGGGGGGAGGCTCGGCGCGGGACTGATGCCGGGCCCCGCCGGGGACGCCGGAGGCGGGGGCCGTTCGCGGCCGGGGTCCGGACCGGCCGGGGTCCTGACCCCGGCCGGGGGGCCCGGTGCGGATGCCCCGGGGGGCCCGGCGAAGGGGCGGTTTCACTTGAAGAGGGCCGCGATTTCCTTCCTGTACATCTCGTTCACCACGGCGCGGCGGATCTTCAGCGTGTGGGTCAGTTCGTTCCCCACCTCGAACTTTTTGCCGATGAGTGTGAAGCGGAAAATCCGTTCGAAGGCCTTGAAGCCCCCCTTGGCGTTGACGAGACCCTGGATCTCGTCGTGGATCAGGTTCTGCATCTCCGGGTTGTCCAGCAGGTCCTCCTTCTCCATATAGTTGATCCTCCGGGCGGCGGCGGCCTCCTCCAGTTTGTCCATGTTCGGGACGATGAGGGCCCCCAGAAACTTCCGGTCCTGCCCCACCACCATGGCCTGCTCGATGTACTCCGACTGGACCAGGGTCTCCTCGATGGGGGTGGGTTCGATGTTCTCGCCCCCCATGAGCACGATGGTCTCCTTGGCCCGTCCGACGATCTTGCACTCCCCCTTGTGGGTGAAGACCGCCAGGTCGCCGGTGTCCAGCCAGCCGTCCTTCAGCGCCCGGGCCGTTTCCTCCGGCCTCTTGTAGTAGCCCTTCATGTTCTGGGGGCTCCGCACATGGAGGACCCCCTTCTGGTTGGGCCGCAGCACCGCCCCGTCCTCGCCCACCACCCGATGCTCCACATCCCGCAGGATGGGCCCGATGGTCCCGTAGACCGGCTTTTTCTGGATGCGCACCGACAGGATGGGACCCGACTCGGTGAGTCCGTAGCCCTCCAGCAGCAGGATCCCCGCGGCCTGGTAGAAACGGTCCACGTAGGGGGGCAGGGCGCCGCCCCCGGAGACCCCGGCGATGAACCGCCCCCCCAGCAGGGCCTTCAGGTTCTTGAAGACCAGGAGGTCCCCCAGAAGTTTCAGGGGGGTCAGCAGGATGAGGGGGATGAAAGAAAGCGACGCGTCCACCACCCGGTTCCGGGGATGGAACTGGGGCATGAGCCCCCGGAACATGGACAGGAACATGGCATGGGCCTCGCCGACGCCGACGAAAAAGTGAAACAGGGTCTTTTTGATCCCCCCGTCGGCGTTGACCTTCCGGTAGACCGAGGCCCGCACCCCCTCCCAGATCCGGGGAACGCTGGCCATCCACTGGGGTTTCACCTTTTTCATGTCTTCCAGCATGATCTTCCCGATGGGTTTGGAGTAGGCGATGGCCGCGGCCTTGTCCAGGATGAAGTACTCCACCGCCCGCTCGAAGGAGTGCCAGACCGGCAGGATGGACAGGAAGATCATCCCCGGTTTCAGGTTTATGTGATCCGGAATCCGGTCCAGCTGGAAGATGTAGGACCCGTGGTGCAGCATGACGCCCTTGGGCTCCCCGGTGGTGCCGGAGGTGTAGATGATGGTGGCCAGGTCGTCGATCCCGCCCTTGTCGATCTCACGGTCCACGAAATCGGGCTTCTCCCGGGATATCGCCTCCCCCCGGGACAGAATGTCCTGATACCTCAGGATTTCCACCCTCGCAGCGGGACTGTTTCCGCCGGGCATTTCCGCATTGTCGAAGAGGATTATCTTTTTTAAAAGGGGCAGGCCGTCGATTTTGGACAGGATCTTCTCCGCCTGGGTCCGGTTCTCCGCGAAGGTCACGGAGCAGTCCGCGTGCCGCAGGATGAAGGACATCTCGTCGGCGGTGGAGTCCGAGCCCCGGGGGACATCCGCCGCACCCAGACAGAGAAGCGCCAGGTCGCTGAGGATCCACTCCTGCCGGTTGTCGCTCATCAGGCCCACATGGTCGCCCCGGCGGATCCCCAGGTCCTGGAAACCGCAGGCCAGGGCCTTCACTCTATCCCAGACCTGGGAATAGGTGAGGGGTTCGAAAACTCCGTCGCCGTTTTTCGTGTACAGGATATTCATGTCCGGGAACCGGTTTTTCACGTCCCGAAACCTCTGGGGAAGAGTCTGAGGGCTGTTCATGCCGTTTTTCTCCTTGCGTTCGGAATGACGGGCCATTATAGTCCCGGGAAGGCGGTCTGGCAAGCTTTTTTCGGCCGGCGACCGACTGATCGTGCGCCGCCGGCCCGGTCGATGCCTTCCCGGGGGGGGTGGGGCTTCCCGCCTCCCGGGGGGCTCCCTCACCAGAGGGGAGCCGCACCCCCATCGGGCGGAAGGCTCCCCCGGGCCGGGAACCTAGATCCCCTGGTACAGAAACCAGCGGGACAGGGCCGAGGCGATGTCCAGAAAGCCCGCGGCCTGGGTCGCAGCCAGGATCGACATCAGCCCGGAGAAGACCGCCCCGGGGAGGGTGAAGGGCTTTCGCCCCGCCAGCCTCCGCAGCAGGGGGGGGAGCGCCGCCGTCACCGCCAGAATCAGGGCGGGAACGAAGCGGGTCGCCGCGGATCCGCCCCCGGCCCACCGGGCCAGGACGCCACCCATTTTCAGAAAGAAAATGTTCATTTCGCCGAACTTCCCGAACATGATCAGAAACCCGATGAACACCAGCAGAAGACCGCCGGCCCGCTTTGCGGCGGGAAGGTGCTTTCTCATCCGGCCCATCCCCTTCAGAAAGGCGGCGAAGAAGAGGGCGGCG
>JAKQWJ010000215.1 GCA_029562045.1 Spirochaetota bacterium
CCGCTGCACCGTTTTCATGAACAGCTGCATCATCACCGAGCAGAAGAACGGGAAGCGCCCCGACGACATCATGGCCGGACTCTGCCGCTCCATCGTGGAGAACGTCTTCACCAAGGTGGTGAGGATCTCCAACTTTTCCGCCCTGGGGGACACCGTGGTGGTCCAGGGCGGCACCTTCAAGAACGACGCGGTTCTCCGGGCCCTGGAGCAGCACATCGGCAAACAGGTGGTCCGGGCCCCCTACCCGGGGGAGATGGGGGCCATCGGAATCGCCCTGCTGACCAAAAAACGGGTCCAGGAGGAGCTGGGAGCGGGAAGGGCCTTCCGGTCCCGGTTCATCGGGCTGGACGCCATGGAAGGCTTCGACTATGTCCAGGAATCCAAGCATGTCTGCCCCTTCTGCTCCAACTCCTGCAGCCGCACCCTGATCCGCTTCTCCAACGGGGAAACCTATGTCACGGGCAACCGCTGCGAACGGGGGGAGATCGTCGGCGACGCGGCGGACGACAAGGTCCGGGACCAGGTCCGCCGGCTGGGAAAAAAACTCGCCTCGGTGCCGGATCTGGTCAAGTTCCGGGACTCCCTTCTGTTCCGCGATTACCCCGTGACCCCGTTGTGCCCGCAGAAGGACATCACCATCGGACTCCCCCGGACCCTGGAGTTCTGGAACAGCATGCCCTTCTGGACCGCGTTCTGGAAGGCCCTGGGCTTTAAAACGGTGATTTCCACCCGCAGCAGCCGCGCCCTTTTCGAACGGGGGCTCCCCTTCGTCTCCTCCGACACGGTCTGCTTTCCCGCCAAGCTGGTGCACGGCCACATCCGGGACCTGGTGGACCGGCGGGTGGACCGGATCTTCATGCCCATGCTCATCCGGATGCCCTCGGAAAACACCGAAACCGTCAGCGACCATGTCTGCGCCGTGGTGAAGGGCTACCCCCTGGTGGTGAAACATAGCGACGACCCGGAGCGGCGCTGGAACACCCCCATGGACACGCCCATCTTCCACTGGTTCGACCTGCGGTCCCGGAACCGGCAGATAGAGGACTACATGGCCGCCGGCTTTGCCGGTTTCGGCATCTCCGGCGGAGTCGTCCTGCAGGCCATCGAAGAGGCGGACCGGGCCCAGGCGGCCTTTCAGGAGGAACTCCACCGGGAGGGCGCCCGGGTCATCGGGGAAACCGAAAAAAGCGGCGGTTTCGCCGTAGTCCTGGCGGGACGGCCCTACCACGGGGACCGGCTGGTGAACCATGACCTGTCCGGCCATTTCACCCGTCTGGGCATCCCGGTCCTCACCGTGGATTCCCTCCCGGGGGTGAACGATGTGGACCTGTCGAAAACCCGGATCGAGATCACCAACAATTTTCACGCCCGGATGATGGCCGGCGCCATCTACGCCGCCCGGAACCCCGCCCTGGAGTTCGTCCAGATCGTCAGTTTCGGCTGCGGCCACGACGCCATCCTGTCCGACGAGGTGATCCGGCTGATGCGGGACATCGCCGGCAAGGACCCCCTGGTGCTGAAGCTGGACGAGGGGGACGCGGCGGGCCCCCTGAACATCCGGGTCAAATCCTTCATCGAAACCATCCGCACCCGCCGCGGAAAATCGGGAACCGGGGAGATCCGGGAGCTGGAGGAGCCCTACCCGGTCAAGTTCACCAGAAAAGACTGGAAGCGGAAAACCCTGCTGATTCCCAATGTCTCCCGGGCCTTCTGCAAGATCGCCACCGCCGCCATCCGCCGCCAGGGCTTCCGGGTGGAGCCCCTGCCCCTGGGGGGCCGGGACGCCATCAAACTGGGCAAGAAGTACGTCCACAACGACATCTGTTTTCCCGCCCAGATGAACATCGGCGAGGCCCTGACGGTCCTGGAAAGCGGCCAGTACGATCCTGACGATGTGGTCCTCGCCCTGGCCAAGTACCAGTGCGACTGCCGGCTGGCCCACTATGCCAGCCTGGCCCGGAAGGCCCTGGACGAGGCGGGCTTTCCCCAGATCCCCATCGCCACCACCGACACTCTGGATACGAAGAACATGTACCCCGGCTTCAACCTGGGGCTGGGCTTCCAGCTCCGGATGCTCTGGGGCATCGTCATGATCGACATCCTGGAGGACCTCTTGCGGAAGATCCGGCCCTACGAGGCGGTCCCCGGCGAAACCGACAGGGCTTTCACCGCCGCCGTAGACGCAGTGGCGGCGGGGCTGGAATCGGGAGTGCGGAAGGCCATCCGGGAGTTCGAAAAGGGCGTCGACGGGCTGTGTCGGGTGGTCTACAGGCGGGAAGAACGAAAGCCCCGGGTCTTCATCATCGGCGAGTATCTGCTGAATTATCACCCCGGGTCCAACTTCCAAGTGGAAGAATACCTGGAAAAGAACGGCATGGAGGTGGTGATGCCCCGGATGATCGATGTGTTCCGCCGGGACTACCTCCGGAAGATTTCGGAAATGAAGGACTTCCATGTCCGTTATCCCTTCATGGAAACCATCTCCACCTACGGGGGGGAGGTGATCTTCGACTTCGCCATTACCCGGCTCGAAAAGATCGCCCTTCGCCACCCCCTCTACGAGGCCTGCACCCGGCTGCCCGATCTGGCGGAGGCCACCGACCCCATCATGCATCGGACCTTCACCTCCGGCGAGGGCTGGCTGATCCCCGGCGAGATCCTGCACCACGCCGCCCTGGGAGTCCATTCCTTCGTGATCCTCCAGCCCTTCGGCTGCCTGCCCAACCATATCTGCGGCAGGGGGGTCGTCAAACGGCTCAAGGAAGAGCACCCCAACATCCAGGTGCTGCCCCTGGACTACGACCCGGACACCAGCTTCGCCAACATCGAAAACCGCCTGCAGATGCTGATCATGAACGCCCGGGAGCTGGACAGGCTGGGGGCCGGAAAGGCGGAGGAAATCCCGGCATCTGACATGGCCGGAGCGGCGGATCTCTCCCGGGACACCGCCCGGGACACCACGCCGCGCCTCTCCCGGGACACCGCCCGGGAATCCACTCCGGCGGAGGCCGCCACCCCGGGCGCCGCCGGTGATGAGGCGGAGCGGACGGACCGGCTTCCCGCCCACACCGGAGGCTCGTGATTTCCGGCGCCCCGGGGACATGGCGGGCATTGCCGCCGGGGCGGCCGGACACGGAACCGAAGGTATCGGTGATCCCCTCCGGCGGGGCCTCCGCTTCACTGCGGCCATCGGACCCCCGACAGCCCGCCGGACCGCCGGAATACGGGCAAATCCCATGCCGCATGAGCCGGCGACCTTGACGGGGGACGGAGCCTCCCGTATCATTGAATTGGGATGAGGCAAACCGAAATAGCCAAGCTCAAGAAGATCATCGCGCTGGATTCCGAGCTTCATAAAATTCAGGACCTGGACATCCTTCTGGAACGGATCCTCTACGAAGCCCGGAAGGTGGTGCACGCCGACGCCGGTTCCATCTACATCAGGGAAGAGGACAAGCTCGTCATCCACTACGCGCAGAACGACACCAAACAGCGGACCCTGCCGCCGGGCCAGAAACTGATATACAAGGTCTTCAAGGTGGATATCAACAAGAAGACCATTTCCGGTTATGTGGCCGCCACCGGAGAGGCGCTGAACATCGAGGATGTGTACTCCATTCCCGAAGGCGCGCCCTACGGCTTCGATCCCAGTTTCGACCGCATCTCCGGCTATCGCACCGTGTCGAACCTCACCATTCCCATCCGCACCAACACCGGGGAAATTCTGGGGGTCCTGCAGATCCTGAACGCCCTGAACGCGGAGGGGAAGACCGTCCCCTTTTCCCAGGACGACCAGCTCATCGTCTCCCATTTCGCCGCCAACGTCACCGTGGCCCTGCAACGGGCCCAGATGACCCGGGCCATTCTGCTGCGGATGATCCGCATGGCGGAGCTCCGGGACCCCAAGGAAACGGGCCCCCACGTCAACCGGGTTGCGGGCTACGCCGTGGAAATCTACGAAAGATGGGCCAACAGGAAAGGGCTTCCTTCCCGGGAAATCGAACGGACCCGGGACAACCTCAGAATGGCGGCCATGCTGCACGATGTGGGAAAGGTGGCGATTTCCGACCTGATTCTGAAAAAGCCCGCCCGGTTCACCCCGGATGAATACGAAATCATGAAATCCCACACCATCATGGGAGCGCGGCTTTTC
This sequence comes from Spirochaetota bacterium, assembly GCA_029562045.1. GTDB lineage: Bacteria > Spirochaetota > Spirochaetia > DTKZ01 > DTKZ01 > JAKQWJ01. The sequence goes on from JAKQWJ010000215.1 coordinate 4,154, forward strand.
ATCGACAAGCAGTCGGACTTTGACGAAATCGCCCAGCTCGTGGCCCTGTCCCATCACGAGAACTGGGACGGGACCGGCTACCCCGGCATGGTCGACATCGAAACCGGGACGCCTCTGGAAACCAACCCCGACGGCGCCGCCCGGGGCCGCAGGGGAGAGGAGATCCCGCTTTTCGGCCGGATCGTGGCCATCGCGGATGTCTTCGACGCCCTCTGCTCCGCCAGGGCGTATAAAGAGGCCTGGTCCGAAAAAGACGTCCTGGCGGAAATCCGGGGCCTGGTCGGGACAAAATTCGATCCTGAACTGGTGGATGTCTTTTTCGAGGTGCTGCCCAATATCCAGGTCATCGCCGGAAAGTACCCGGATAACGATGAGTCCTGCGTCCCCGGGTCGGTCTCCTAGAGGCCGCGCTCCGTGGAGGAGGAGAGGCGGGGCGTGCGGCCCCGCGCCGCCGGCGGCGCAGTAGTAAAAACTGAACGATATGGTATGATAAAACAGACACTATTCCGGCCTCGGGAAAAACTTTCAGGTTCGGCGAAGCGCAAAGTCTTTTCTGAACGATATTTAAAAAACGCCGACGATATTATGGGCAAAGGCATGCTTTTTGCTGAATTCCTGTGTAACCGTCTCGAAAAGGATCGCTGATGTCGTCGCCGGTGTATGTCGAATCCCTGGTCCGAACCCGAATCGATGTCTCGGAAATCCGCACGGAGATTCTCCGTAAATCCCTCCACATGCTCATCGCTTTTGTTCCGCTGCTGGCAACCATCGTCGGGCGGGGACCGTCTCTGGCGCTTCTGGCCGCCGGCATTCTCCTCTACACCAACGCCGAGGTGATGCGCCACCGGGGAAAGACCATCCCCGTCATCACCCGCATCACCCGGGCCGCCACCCGCAGCGCGGAAAACCCGAACGGAATCATTCTCGGGCCCATCACCCTCGGCCTGGGCGCCATGGCATCCCTTCTTCTATACCCGGAGACTGCGGCGGCCGTCGCGGTCTACGCTCTCGCCTTCGGGGACGGAGTCTCCAGCCTGGTGGGCAAGGCGCTGGGACGCATCCGGCTGCCCCTGCTGCGGGGTAAAAGTCTGGAAGGCAGCCTGGCCTGCTTCGTCGTCGTCTTCGGCATCGCTTTCAGGATCATCGACTCCCTGTTCGCGGCGGGGCTCGTCGCTTTGACGGCCACGGTTCTGGAGGCGGTCCCTCTGAAGGACATGGACAACATCCTCATGCCCGTGGGCGCAGGGTTCGTCGCCGGATTGTTCCTCGTCTAAATCCACAGGTGCTTGGCGTAACTGAATCGGCTGAACAGGACGGCTCCCCCCACCAACAGAGCGCTTCCCATCAGGATGAAAAGCGGGGATGAGAGGAAGAAGAGCAGTTCCCGCCCGACGATCACCATCACCGCGGCGCCCAGAATGCCCCTCTGCTCCGTCGTTCCGGAGAGAAACGCGGATCGGGCGAAACCGAAGAGAGTCAGTATCTCCAGCCCGAAACGCACCAGCAGGATGAGCGCTTCGCCGCTCACCCGGTACAGAAGATTGGCCTGGAAAACGGTGGAGTCGATGGGCAGGCTGTAGGACAGGGAAAAGGAGAAGGCCAGGATCGTCCCCAGGATGGTTCCCATCTTGCGGAAATGGGAATCCCCGGAAAAGAGGCTGCTGGCAAACAGGGACAGAAGCCCCAGAAAATACCCGAAGTACACGGTCCGGGTAACGAGCATTCCGTAATGGGGCGCCGCATTGCGGGCGATGAAAACCAGGTTCAGAATCTTCAGGGCATCGAAGGACAGGGACACGATGAAGGCGAGGAAAAAGAATATCTCCAGCGACGCCATTCTCCGGAAGAGCCGCCGAAAACCGAATCCTCCCACCACGGAAAATAAAGCGGTGACGGCGACTCCCGCCAGTGTCCAGATCAGGGACGCGCTCAAAGTCGCGGCGAAGAGGCGGTCGGAGTTCCGGACGAGGGTGACGATTCCCGCGCAGAAAACCAGGAAAAAGACCAGACCGAGGACCGCTCCGGAGGTCAGGAATATTTTTCGCAAAGCCGGGGTCATGGGCCTAGTATCGGCAAAAACCGCTTCAGAATCTCCCCAATTTATCGATATTCATAGAGAGATGGGAGGACGATCCATGAGAACCCGCCTTGCGGTCTGCTCCATTATCTTTACGCTCTGTTCCGTTGTGATGATGAACGCCGGGGATGTGGCATCCTTCGTCAATCTCGGATTCTCCAATGACTCCCGCCACTTCATGTTCGGTTTCCACGGAGCCGAGGAGGAGTCGGGGCGCCCTTACGCCGAGATTTTCACCATCGATGTCCGGGCCAACAGTTTCGCGCCTGGGGGGGTCAAAAAGGAAGTTTTCTCCCAGATTCTTCAGCCCGGCCAGGGATCGGAAGGCGCCTTCTTCACCCTGCTGGAACGAAGCGGTCCCGCCTCCGCGAAAGCGGGGATCAATCATCTCAAACAGGGGCGGATCCTCTACATCCTGGTAAACAGCGCCGAGGCGAAGGACAACCTGGAGTTCCGGGACTTCAACACCGGGAATCATTATAAAGTGAAACTGGCGCAGAAGACCCAGGGCAAGGGCGCTCAGGCCAGGGCGGCCTTCCATATCGAACTGGAGGTGACCCTGAAAGACGGCAGGAAGGTGGCCCGGACGCTGGGGAACCCCGATCGGTACCGGGAAAACGTCCTTGCTTACCGGATCTCGTCCATCATCGCCTCCCCCGACGAAAGCCACCTGGTTTTCGTGATGGAAAAGGACCACGCCGCCCGGGACGGGAAATCCATCCGCTACATGGTCGAGACGGCGCCCCTTCTTCCGGCCTCATCGCCTTGACAGGAAAAATTCCGCCAATTACAATCAGCCCCATCGTCTAACCCACAGAGAGGAACCATGGCGGAACGAATCACCCCGAGAAGTGAAAACTATTCGGAATGGTATATCAATATCGTCGTCGAGGCGCAGCTGGCGGATTACAGTCCCGTCAAGGGATGCATGGTCATCCGGCCCCGGGGCTACGCCATCTGGGAGCGCATTCAGGAAACGCTGGAGATCGGAAGAGCG
>JAKQWJ010000233.1 GCA_029562045.1 Spirochaetota bacterium
CCGCCTCCCCGGCGGTCTCCAGGTACTTCAGCAGTTTGATGTGCTCCTCGATGAGGGCCACCCCCGCCCGGGGCTGGAGCAGTATCCCGCGGTTTCGCGCCGCCTCCTCCATGGCCCGGGAAAAACGTCGGGCCGGAGGGATGGATTTCTGATAGGCGATCCCCTCCCGGAGATTCACCTCCGCCCCGGTGGGCCAGCCCGCCAGAACCAGCTCCCTCTCCTCCCGGTACTCAGCCTCCGTCAATCTGCCTGGACCTTTGTTCTTCATTCCGATGTCCTCGTTTCTTCCGTGAGATGGGAGAGCGCGCAGGCGGCGGCCTCCCGGGGAAAATCATCCACCAGACTCCCCAGAAGGGGAAAAAGGTGCAGGGTGTCCCGATAGAACCGGAAGTCTTCCGGAATCAGGGGGATCTTTTCCCCCCGGACCCGGCTCCGCGCCCGGGAGAAGGCCCGACGGAGCCCGTCGCCCATTTCGTGCCGGGACAGAAACCCCCCGGTCCCGATGAGCCGCCGGCAGGGGCGCAGGTCCTTCCCCTGCTGAATGAAAACCCGGCCCGCGGGGTAGAAGACCGCTTCCAGGCTGCCGGCGTGGCGCAGGACCGCCGTGGCGGCGGCGGCCTCACAGAGGAGGCGGTCCATCTCCAGTTCCCGGGGCCCTCCGGGGCCCTTCGACGGGCCCGCCGTCATCGCGGCGGCATGGTCCTTCAAGGCCTCGAAGGAGAAGGGGCGGTTTTCCGTCTCCTCCCGCAGAAATTCCTCCGCCTCGGCCAGAAGGGATTCGGCCCCCACCCGCAGGCCCAGGTCCCCCTCCACGGTTCGCTTGACCCGGGGTTCCCGGATCCCCTTCAGGAGGACCCCCTCGGCCCCCCGGAAAGCCTCTCCGGTGGAGTAAAAATCCGTGGTGGCCCCGCCGGGATCTACGACGCAGAAGTCGTCCCAGTCCGCCCGGGACCGGCTGATGAGAGACACCAGGTCGAAGACCGCCAGCGGCGTGGGCTTCGGGTCGGAGCCGCAGAACTCCCGCACCCGGTCCAGCCCCCGGCCGTGCACGATGGTGTCCAAAAAGATCCTCTGAATGGCCCCCCGGGCAGAATCGGTGGACACCACGCCGATCTGGGGCATGACATTGTCCGCCGGCACGGTCCTCTTGTCCCGGAGGATCTCCAGGACCCGGGGCCCCACCGCCGAATTGCCGGCGTAGACCACCGTCCCGGCGAAGGGCGAAGCCGCGACGATTTCGGCGTTGGCCAGGATGTACTTCTCGTGCCCCCCCTCGGTGCCGCCCACGAAGAGGAGGATGTCCGGGTCCCCCTCCAGAAGCCCCTTCATCCTCTCCGCCGTGAGCCGGTAGGAGGAATCCCCGACGATTTTCCCCCCTGCGGACCAGGCAGCGAGCCGGGCCACCTGAAGGGTCAGGTCCGGCACCAGCCCCACCGCGGCTATCCGGAGCCCCCCCTTGGCGGATGAGGAGAAACGGACGGGGAAATCCCCGACTGCGGCCCCGCCGGGAGCCGTCCGCGCCAGTTCGCCCAGGACCCGGAAGAACCCCTCCCCCAGATCCTCCCGGGTGGTGGGGCACACCCCCTGACCGCGGACCTCCAGTCCGTCCCCCGCCGGGGAGAACAGGGCGCCCTTGGTGTAGGTGGAGCCGATGTCAATGACGGCGACCAGTTCGTTCATCCAGGTCCATCCTCAAAAAGGCGGCCACTTCCGACAGGTCCACATCGGGGGAGAAGACCCGGTCGTAGCCCATCTCCCGGAACTTCCCCTCCACCTCGGGGAAAGGGGTCTTCCCCACCACCAGGTTCCCCCCCACGTACAGCAGGATGTCCTCCAGCCCGCGCTCCACGCACTTCTCCCGGAGCCCCCGGCAATCGATGAGCCCGTGCCCGTACAGGGAGGACACCAGAATCGCCCCGGCGTCGGTCTCGATGGCAGCGTCGATGAACTCCTCCTGGCTCACCATGACTCCCAGATTCGTCACCCCGAAGCCCTCCCGGGCAAAGAACATTTCCAGGATCTTGTTCCCCACGGCGTGACAATCGAAGCCGATGACTCCCAGAACGATGTTTCTCTTCTTCATCCCACCGCCTCCCCGCCGAGAAGCTCGGCTATCTTTTCCTCCAGATGCAGCAGAGAGCCCCTTTCGAGGCGGTAATCGAAAGACACGAGGCGGCCGCCCTTTTCGGAGAACCTCCGCAGACAGGCCCGGGTCTCCCCGTCGGGATCGAAGGAGTAGCCCGGCGGGACGATGAGGGCCCGTTTCCCCCGGAGGAAGGCCTCCAGATCTTCCCCGGAAGAAAGCAGAAGCCCCTCCGCGTCTCCGGGGGAAACTCCGTAATCCGGAAGCTTCCGGCGGACCAGCTCCATGAACTGGGCGCTCCGGCACAGGATGCCGATCGGTCCGGCCCCCCCCAGCCCCGCCAGGTCCAGGATGGTCTCCCGGCTCGGCGAAGCCACCACCCGGACGATGCGTTTTTTCAGGGACGGCGCCAGGGCGAGAAGCTCCTCGAAATGGGTGGCGGTGCACAGGATGAGTTTGAAATCCCGGAGCCTTCTTTCCGCCGCCACCGGGTTCGCCAGCTCGGCGAGAAGGACCTTCTTCACCTGAAGCCGGGCGATGGCGGCGATCTGCCGGTGGAACATGTCCAGGGCCTCGGGGTTGCAGTCCACCGCCGCAATGGTGAGGCCCTCTTTCTTCTCCTGCCTTTCGCTGATTTTCAAATGAATCAGGTCCCGGATCTCCCAGGGGGAGAAACGCAGCTCCTCCAGTTCCGTCAGAAGTGAATCGATGAGACTCCCCGCCCTCTCCAGACGGCCGCCGTCGGAGGGGACCCCGCCGGCATCGACGAAGGTTCCCCGGCCCCGGACCGGAAGCGCCACCCGGCGGCGGACCAGCTCCTCGTAGGCCTTCTGGACAGTCCCCCGGGCCACGGCGAGGCCCTGAGCCATCTCCCGCTCCGGGGGCAGCCGCTCGCCGTTCCCCAAGACCCCGGCTTCGATGAGTTCGGTGAGCCTCTCGGCGATCTGCAGGTACACCGGGGTGTCGCCGTTTTTATCCACCCGGAACTCCGGAACCATGGCCTCCCCTCTTTCTTGCGGAAATTGGTATAGACCATTATAGACCGGAATGTCCGCGGCGTCAAATATCAGGAGATGCTCAATTTTTTCATCTTTCTCCACAGCGTGCTGGCGTCGATCCCCAGGAGCCGGGCCGCCTCTTTCTTGCTCGTCGAACGGGCCAGAGCTTCCTGGATGATTTCCTTTTCCAAAGACGCCAGTCGTCGGGAACCCGGATTCATCTCCTCCCCGTCCGCGGCAGGCTCCGCGTATTCCAGGCAGGTCCGAACATCCCGAATCCCTGCGATTTCACCGTCGGCCAGAACCGAAAGTCTTTCACAGAAGTTGCACAATTCCCGGACATTCCCGGGCCAATTGTATGAACGAAGGATCTCCTCCGCTTCCGGAGAAATATCCCTGAGGGGAGAATTGAGCTGTCTCCTGTTTTTTTGGATAAAGTGACGGCAAAGGGGCGCAATATCCTTCCGACGCATACGCAAGGGGGGAATACACAGCTTCAGCACATTCAGACGGTAAAAGAGGTCTTCCCGGAATTTCCCCTCGGCGACAAGGTTTTTCAGATCCCGATTCGAGGCCGAAATGATGCGGATGTCGATGGGAATCACTCTGTCGTGACCGATCCGCATGATCTCCCGTTCCTGCAGCACCCTCAGGAGCCGGCTCTGCAGCTTTGGCGACACATCTCCGATCTCATCCAGAAAGACCGTTCCCCGGTGGGCCAGCTCGAAGAGCCCCGCTTTACCGCCCTTGGACGCCCCGGTGAAGGCCCCTTCCGCATAACCGAAAAGCTCGCTTTCCAGAAGGTCCTCCGCCAATGCGGTGCAGTTGATGGCGACAAACGGATGGTTCCGCCGCGCGGAAGCAGCGTGGACGCTTTGGGCGAAGAGTTCCTTTCCGGTCCCGGTCTCGCCGCAGATGAAAATGTTGGAATCCACCTTGCTGAACTTTTCCGATACCCGCACCGCTTCGGTGAAACAGGGGTCTCCGCCGATAATGTCCCGGAACGAATATTTCGCCACCAGGCCCTTGGTGTAGAGCTTAGCCCTGATCTGCTCTTCCAGCTCCTGTATCCGCGTAATATCCGAGAACGTGACCACCATCCCGGCCCCGTCCAGGGGCACACAGTTCACCATGCAGGTGCGGTCCCTGATCCTGGCCAGTTCGCCGAGATATTTCCTCCCGTCGGAAAGAGCCGCCTTCATGTCGAACTGGGGCATCAGCGACGACAGACGGGCTCCCTCCAGCGAACGCCCGTCGTCGGCCAAAATCGATCGGGCGTATTTGTTGATCGCCGTAATCCGGCCATCCCCATCTGTGGATATGATCCCCTCGAAGGTGTAGTCCATGATGGTTTTAAACCGGGCGCTTTTTTCCCCTTCCTGCCGCATGATGCGGACGGTGCGGATCGCTTCGTCCACAGCGTGCCGGACGGTTTTCGGCCCCGATTCTATGATCACATTGGGGATCCCCAGTTCTTCACAGATCACCGACGCGGCGTGTCCGGAAATAACGGCTTCGGCGCCCTCTTCCCGCGCCTGTCGAACCGCTGCCTCCAGCTCTCGGGGGTCCTCCACCTGATAAGATTGCAGCTCACAGGAAAAAATATCCTTGATTTCATCGACTCCATAAACCATGTTGAGGGAGCCCACAATGGCGATCTTTTTCGGCTTGAAACGCCGCAGACATTTGTTCAGCGCAACCACAATATCAAAACCGGTAACAGTGATTTCGATAAAGGGAACGGACAGTTTTTTTAAGGCCTGGGCCGTAAACCCACGGGCAATAAGGATGTCGGTGTCGAGGTCCAGAGTATCCCGCCTTTCGAATGTCCCAACGCATATCTTATGTAAAACATTTTTTCGCTCGGGATGATTCTTGAAGGTGAGGTGAACAATCTCTTTCATTCCTGGATAGGGAACAATGAAGGTTATGCGAATCATTCCTTTATTGTAAACCGACCCAGAAGAGTTCGCAATCTTGCAATTGCACTTTGCAGATGTGAAGGTTTTTAATGATGGTGGACAGGAACCAGCCTGAGCGCCGGCAACCCGTCACACGCGTTCCCTTTTCCAG
>JAKQWJ010000234.1 GCA_029562045.1 Spirochaetota bacterium
CTGGAAAAGGGAACGCGTGTGACGGGTTGCCGGCGCTCAGGCTGGTTCCTGTCCACCATCATTAAAAACCTTCACATCTGCAAAGTGCAATTGCAAGATTGCGAACTCTTCTGGGTCGGTTTACAATAAAGGAATGATTCGAATCACCTTCATTGTAACCGTCAATTAACCCCCACCCCGGCAGTCAGGGCAGTGTGATATTCCAGGGAAGAAGTCGGGTCCAGTCTTCTTCCCGCCGGATCAAAGGAGCTGATTCAAAACTTTCAGAAGATATTCATGCGGGTTAAGCCCTTTATGCTTTGCCGTTTCAATGAGCGAGTACATGGCGCAGGAGCTCTCCGCTCCGGAGGGGCTGCCGGAAAAAAGCCAGTTCTTCCGCCCCAGAACAAAGGGCCGAATGGCGTTCTCCGCGGCATTGTTGTCAGGCGTAAGTTCCGCACAGTCCAGGTACCGCACCAGCTTCGGTCATTCCTTCAGCGTGTAGCTTGTCGCCTTCTACATACGCACAAAAAAAGGGGCAGGCTCCTACCTGCTCGGGCCATCAAGGAAGAGTTCCGAGGGATACTCCCTCCCGGTAAAAAGCAGGAACTGCCGCAGGGCCTGGCCCATGAGCATCTCCATCCCCCCCAGGGTGCGGCAGCCCGCCGCGGCGGCCCGGCGCAGGAGGAGGGTCTCCCGGGGCTGGTAGACGATATCGTAGACCGTGGCATAGCCCTCCAGGGCCCGGCCCTCCATGGGGTCCCGGTTCTCCCAGGGGTGCATCCCCAGGGTGGTGGTGTTCACCAGGAGGTCACGGAACTCCGCGCCGTCGGCGGCAGGCGCATTGGCGGCGGACGCCTCGGCGGCCGTCGCAGCCCCCGCCGGCGCGGCCGCGCCAGGTCCAGCCGACCCGTCGGCGGCAGTCGCCCCGCCGGCATCGGAAGAGGTCGCCCCGGCGAATGCGTCAGCAGTCCCCGGTCCAGCCCCATCGGCTGTATCAGCTGTCCCCGTCCCCGCGTCTCCCAGGGGCCCCCAGTGAAGGCGGCCGTCGGGAAGACCCATGGAAAGGCGCAGCTCCTCCACCAGCCGCCGGGCCCTTTCGGGGCTCCTGTTCAGAACCAGCACCCGGGCCCCTTCCCGGGCCAGGGCGTAGACCGCCGCCCGGGCGGAGCCCCCCGCTCCCAGAACGGTGGCCCCCAGGCCGGAGAGAAAGCCCGGCCCGGAGCTCCCCACCCCCAGGCCGGAGAGAAAGCCCGGCCCGGCGCCGCCGTAGAGCTTCCGCAAGGGGGCGAGAAAGCCCTCGGCGTCGGTGTTGTAGCCCCGGAGCCCCCCGGGGCCGGGGACCAGGGTGTTGCAGGCGCCGATCACCCGGACCGCCTCCTCCACCTCCGAGCAGAGGGGGATCACCTCCTCCTTGAAGGGCACCGTCACCGAAAGGCCGCCGATGCGGAGCCTCTCCATGACCGGGAGGAAGGCGGCGGCGGTGTCGGTCTGAAAGGGAAGGTACACCGCGTCCATGCCCAGCCGCCGGTAGCCGCAGTTGTGGATGTGGGGGGACCGGCTGTGGAGGATGGGGTTCCCGATGATGCCGAAGACCCGGGTCTCCGGGCCCAGGCTCCGGCAGTGGTAGACCGTTTCAAGTTTTTCCGGGTCGATGAGCCCCGGGGCCACCTGGTCTCCCCCGGGGGATGCGAAGGTGAGAAAGGAGCCCAGTCTGGGGGCCAGAACCCGCAGGGGAAAGCCGTACTCCCCCATGCCTAAAAGGATGGTCTTCCGTCCCTCCAGGGCGGCGAACGTGTCCAGCATGATAACCAGGTCCGCGGCTGACCGGGGCATCACCGCCGCCTTGGGGATCTCGTCGGGATTCCGGGGGAGCTCCGCAAGACGCCGGGCCAGGTCCGCCGGGACTCCCTCAAAATCGTGGAAGGACCGGATGATTGTCGCTTTTCGCCGCCGGGCTGTCTCTTCCACCCCGGGCAGAACGGCGGACCCCTCCAGGTCCACGAAGGCGAAGGGGGCGGCGTTCAGCATGTCCCGGAACAGTGCCTCCCTGGTCCCCTCGTCGAGCTTCCAGCGGCCTCCGTCCTCAGGCTTCCGGATAGTCAGTATGGCGGAGAGGGCCGCTTCCTTCAGAAAGGCTTCCAGACCCGGAGCCCAGGGATCCGCCAGGTAATCCGCCCGAAGTTCGATGCCGTCGATATGTTCCCGATA
>JAKQWJ010000235.1 GCA_029562045.1 Spirochaetota bacterium
CTCCCCCTCTGCGCCTTTGCGCCCCTGCGTTAAAAATTCTCCCTATCATCCCCCTCTGCGCCTTTGCGTCTCTGCGTTAAAAATTCTCCCTATCATCCCCCTCTGCGCCTTTGCGTCTCTGCGTTAAAAATTCTCCCTATCATCGCCCCCGCGCCTCTGCGTTAAAAAAAATCGAAAAAACCCTCTGCGCCTCAGCGCGCCCCTGCGGCAAAAAATTCTTCCTGACAACCCCACGCCACTGCGTCTCTGCGTCAACCCTCTTCTCCGCGTCTCTGCGTTAAAAAAAATCGAAAAAACCCTCTGCGCCTTTGCGCCTCTGCGTAAAAAAAATAACGCCCTGCATCTCTGCGTTAACCCTCTCCCCTGCGTAAAAACTCTTCTTCCCCTGCGCCTCCGCGTCTCTGCGTTGTAAACCTCTTCCTCCAACTCTCTCCACCCAAAAACCCAAAAAAAAGGCCGCCCCTTTCGGGACGGCCTTGCGGTTTTAACTTAAACCTGAATTAGAAAGGAATGGAAACTTCGAAGTAGGCCCCGCCCTTCTCGACATAGGAAGTCTTGCGACCGATGCGGGAAAGTTCGTCGTTGATCAAGGAGCCAGCACCGTTTTTATCGCTGACCATCAGATAGCCCACGCGGATCAGGTTCTTGCCCGCCTTGATCTGCAGGTTGGCGTCGATTTCGTTCAGGAAGTCGTCATAGACATCGCTGTCCAGACCCATGGTGGCACCCACTTCTACGGTGAAGACCTTGTTCAGGGGCAGGAGAAGCTGGGCTTCCGCCAGGCGCAGCTCGGACTCTTCCTGACCCATGAGGCCCGCTTTCACGGTGAACGCCGGCAGGCCGAAGCTGACCGCCGCGCCGTACTTGTACCCGACAGCCTCGTCACTGTCCATTTCCTTCAGGAAGTTGGCGGCAAGGCCGAGGTTGATGTCGTTCATCTTGGTCAGGTAGCGGACGCCGCCGGTGAGTTCCGCGGTGCCCAAAGCCACTCTTTTGTCAACATCGCGGCCGAAGGTCCCGTAGTTGACTTCAATGTCCAGGGTGCCGTCGCCGACCTTCTGGGTAGAGTTGGCTTCGAAAAAGAAACCGCCCTTGTTATTAGGAGAGATAGCATCACCCGACCAGTCGCTGGGCAGGATGGCAAAACCAAGGGTCAGGGCGTCGCCGAAGGCGAAGCGGTTGTGAGTTCCCAGAAGGCTGTTGCCCGCCGCGATCCGGGACACCCGGGACACCGCGTAGGGGGAAACGCCCTTGGTGGTTTCCAGGGTCTGGAACCAGTTCACACCGTTGACGCTGGTCCACTTGAAGGGGGCGTCCTTGACTCCGATGGCGGGAAGAACGTTGGTGGTGACCAGGAAACGGTCGATGAGGGGGGCATCAGAGGCCATAACGCCAGCATAATTAGCAGTCTGGATCGGGATACCGCCATTAGCACTTAAAGACTGCCGGGCCCGGATGCGAATAAGACCGGTGTTGAACTCGTCGATCTTGGCGTTGAAAGCCAGGATGTTGTCCCAGTGCTGTCCCGGGGCATTGCTGAAGTCGCTCAGTACGCCGTACTCGATCTGCCCGCTGACAGTCACCTGTCCGAAGGCCATGCCGCCGGCCAACAGAGCGATGAGGGATACAAGGATAATAAGCTTTTTCATCAAACCTATCCTCCATTTTGATTTCCGGGAGCCGACGGCCCCCTTTTGATTTGCTCTTAGTATAACAAGCATGCAAAGAGCTGTCAAGGTTTTTTGATGTTTTAGTAAATCACGATGGGAGCGGAAATTGCAGGTTCGGGACGGGGACGGGGGCCGGGTTTTCATGAAGAAAAACAAAAAAAGGCCCCCGGTGATCGGCCGGCGGGCCTTCGTCCGAAGGGGCGCGCAGGGCGCCGGAGGCGGGATCAGAACTTCCAGGTGGCTCCGATGTAGGGCTCCACCGTGACATCCCCGTCGCCGCCGATGTTGCCGAAGTCCACCCCGGCCCAGAGGGTCAGCCTGTCGGCGGAGAGTTCCCCGTAGGGGGAGAGGGTGAAGACCTCGAAATCCTTGTCGGATTTCACTTTGACCTCGCCGTAGAACGCGTCCTTTCCATAGCTGACCAGGGCTTCGTAGCCGGTGCGTTTTTTATCGGGGTCCATGTTGTATTTGCCCGTCAGCTCCAGACCGAAGCCGCCCTTGCCGTAGCCCAGGGTGCCGTAGAGGTCGGTGGAGGTGTCGGGTTCGAAGGTGTAGGGAAGGCCGACCTTCAGGAAGAGATCGCCGAAGCTGAAGCCCTGGAGGTACTTGAAGCTGGGCTCCAGCATGCCGGAGTAGTCGTCGCTGGGGTCGATGTAGAAGTTAAACTCCCCGTAGAGGGCCAGGGCCAGGGAGCCGGGGCCGGCGGGCAGGGTGTAGGTGAGTTCGGGTTCGGCGTAGAAGCGCTGAATGGTGTCGTCGTCGAATTTGATGAAATACTGCAGCGTCAGGTCGATATCCAGGGCGTCCACGCTTGCGCCGTACTTCAGAAGGGGGGCGACCTCGAGGACCGCCTTGTCCGCCACATCGCCGAAATAGAGTTCCGAACCCACAGCGATGCCCAGGTCCTCCGCGACGGCGAAGCCCGCGAGGAGGGCGAGGAGGGCGAGAACCAGAAGTTTCTTCATTCCATTCTCCTTGTGCAGAAACGAATGCATTCTATATGCCCGGTTTGCCGGGGAAGGGTCAAGATATCCGGGGCGGGGATTCCGGGACGGAGGCCCCGCCCGGGGGGGGACCCGGAGGGGCGGATCCCCGCTATGGGGAAGACACGGCGCCTCCTGGGATCATACCGCATCGGCAAACACGGCGGATCCCCGCCGGGGCCCGCTCGGCGGGGGGGAAAGGGTTTTGTCCCGGCGGCTTTTTTCCGTATCTTGGTGCTATGAACCGAAAACATATCCTGCCGCGGGGCGCGGAAGAGGTGGGGCCGCGGGACGCGGAAGAGGTTGAGCCGCGGGGCGCGGGGGCGGCCGTCGGGGCCCGGGGCCCCGGGTCATGGGCGCTCCGGGTCCTGGCGGCGTTTCTGCTCGCCTCCCTGTCGGCCCCGGGGCTCCCGGCCCGGGGGGTGCGGGAGCCGGATTACGCTCCGGGCTCGCCCATGCCCCGGGACGCCCGGCTCATCACCGGGAGGCTGGAGAACGGCATGGCCTACTACATCCGCCGCAACACCCGGCCCGCGGGGCGGGCGGAGCTGCGCCTCGTGGTGAACGCCGGCTCGGTCCTGGAGGACGAGGATCAGCGGGGGCTGGCTCACTTCGTGGAGCACATGGCCTTCAACGGCACCCGGCACTTCGCCAAACAGGAGCTGGTGGACTGGCTGGAGTCCATCGGCATGCGCTTCGGCCCGGAAACCAACGCCTACACCAGCTTCGACGAGACGGTCTACCAGCTGGAGGTTCCCACCGACCGGGAGGGAACTCTGGAGAAGGCCTTTCTCATCCTGGAGGACTGGGCCCGGGGGCTGACCCTGGACCCGGGGGAGGTGGAGAAGGAGAGGGGGGTCATTCTGGAGGAGTGGCGGCTGGGCCGAGGGGCCTCCGCCCGGGTCCGGGACCGGCAGTTCCCCACCCTGCTGGCGGGCTCCCTCTACGCGGAGCGCCTTCCCATCGGGGACCCCCAGGTCATCCGGTCCGCCCCCCGGGAGGCCCTGGAGCGTTTCTACCGGGACTGGTACCGGCCGGACCTGTCGGCGGTGGTGGCGGTGGGGGACTTCGACGCGGACCAGGTGGAAAGGATGGTCCGGCGGCGGTTTTCCCGTCTGGAGAACCCCCCGGCCCCCCGGCCCCGGCCGGAGCCGGCGGTCCCGGGCCACCGGGAGACCCTGGTGTCCGTGGCGCTGGATCCGGAGCTTACCGGGACCACCATCGGTCTCTACGCCAAGAGGGAGGCCCGGCGGCCTGAGACCGTGGGGGACTACCGGAGCGTCCTGGCGGAGAGGCTTTTCTTCCATCTCATGGATGCCCGGCTGGACGAGGAGAGCCGACGGCCCGAGGCGCCCTTCCTCTACGCCGCCGTGGGGGCGAGCCGCCTGGCCCGGCCCGCCCGGATGTACTACGCCGCCGCGGCGGTGGACCGGGGCGGGGCCGGAGAGGGCTTCGCCGCCCTGGTCCGGGAGCTCCAGCGGGTGCGGGTCCACGGATTCACCCCGACGGAAATGGAGCGGGCCCGGGCGGAGCTCCTCCGGGGGGCGGAGCAGAGCTGGCGGGAGACGGAAAACCTTCCCTCCGGGTCCTACGCCGCCGCCTATGTCTCCCATTTCCTGGAAGGCTCCCCCGTTCCGGGGCCGGAGTACGCCCGGAGGCTGGCGGAAATCCTGGTCCCGGGGATCCGGGAGGAGGAGGTCCGGGGCGTCGCCGGGATCCTGCTGGAGGAGGCGGACCGGGTGGCTCTGGTGGGGGCCCCCGGGGGGGAGGGGGACCCGGCCCCCCGGGAGGGGGAGATCCTGGCGGCCATCCGGGACGCGGCGCGGGAGGAGACGGCGGCCTACCGGGACGACGCTCCCGCCGGGGGGCTCATGGAGGCGCCCCCCGCTCCGGGCGCGGCGATGCGGGTGGACGGCGAGACCGCCCGGGCCGCCGGGGCGGCGGAGTGGCGGCTGGGGAACGGGGCCCGGGTCATCCTGAAGACCACGGACTTCAAGAACGACGAGGTCCTCCTCACCGCCTTCAGCCCCGGGGGGACCTCCCTGGCGGAGGACGGAGATTTTCTCTCTGCGGACTTCGCGGAGAACCTGGCGGCCCAGTCGGGTTACGGGGGCTTCTCCCGGGTCCAGCTGGAGAAGGTCCTCAGCGG
>JAKQWJ010000044.1 GCA_029562045.1 Spirochaetota bacterium
ACACCGGGGAGCCTTACCAGGTCATCAACCCCTACGGCCGGCTGGACATCCAGGACCCCCAGGCGGGCCTCATCCCCACGGGCTACACCATCGAGTCCATGCTCTACTTCCTCCGGCTGGTGAACATGATGAAGGCGGAAAACCTCCCGGTGGCCAGTCTCAAGGCCCCGTACCCCACCGGGGAGGAGGCCCTGGTGGCCACCATCATGTGCCAGAGGGCCCACGAGAGCGCCGCGGCGGGGAAGGTCGTCGACATCTCGTATTAAAATCATTAAAAAATATGGGAGCCGGCGGCTGATTATGAAAAAAGCCGCCGGCGGCTGTCAGGCAGGGTAAACCCCGAAGCGCCGGAGCCCCGCCGCCCGGGAAATATCCTGATAGAAGAGATTTCTTAAAAGGCCGAACCCCGTCCAGGCGGTGATGACCCCCAGAGGCTCCCCGTCTTCCCGGGACAGGATTACGCATCGATGTGGGATGCCCCCTTCCTCAAAGCCCCCCAGCTCGGCCCTGATGGGGGACCGAGGACCCTCTCCGTCTTCCCAATGGAAGGGGGTAGGGCGGCGAAGAAAGTCTTCCCGTTTCAGGCGGTCCGCCTCGCCGAAGCCTCCATGACACCGGACGGGGTAGTGGGTGATTTCGTCCAGTTCTTCGGTCTCCCCGGTGTTCACCGCCCGGGCGTAAACTTCCAGGACCTTTTCGATGGTCCTTACCATGCCCCGGGCAGCCTTCCCTTCCACGGCCCGGCAGAGAGCGTCCTCCAGTTCCCGGGTCGTCCGGCCCGCCTCTTGTGGCCACTGGAAGCTCAGGTATTGGGAGTGGACGCGGGGCAGCAATTCCTGTGTGCTGGAGTGCATTTCCCCTCCCAGGCCCCGGCAGAGGTTCGCCAGAATCTCCAGGAGCACCCACATCTGTACCCGCACCTCCTGGGGGTTTGCCGGCTCCACCACGGGGTGCTCCCTGCTCAGCCGCCAGAGTCTGTCCATGTCCCGGTCCCGCCAGGACCAGCCGCGGAAGCGCCCTTCCCAGACGGCCTGGTAAAAAATTTCCCGGATGTAGGCATCAAAATCCCCCAGACCCAGGCCGAATTTCCCCTCCCGGTAATGGGGGATCTGCAGAAGGGTCCGCTGATGCTCGCAGCCCTTCCGGCTGCCGCAGTGGGGGCAGTTGGGTGAGCCGGTGACGATTCCCCGGATCTCCGGGCTGTGGTCCTTCATGGCCGTCCTCCCCGAGGGGGAGCTGCCGCGATACTGGCGGGGGTGCTTCTTTGTGAATTATTCATCGGAAGCCTCCTTTTAGCGAATTGTTTTCGGACGCTGCAAGCCGGAGGGCAAATCACGTCCATAATTATTATAGCGCAGAAGAGGGCTGCCGTCAAAAATGCCGCCCCGCCGCCATGGCCGGACGGGGCCGGTCCGGTGGACACCATCGGGGTATGCAGACCCCGAAGGCCGTCCACCGATGCGGCGGGTCCTCAAGCCGGTCCGGCAGAAATCATTGGGGTATGTAGATCCAGGGTCCTTCGCTGGAGGTGTTGTTCAGGTCGGAGAAGATCAGTTTCGGCCCGGCTTCAACCTCATATATCGAACAGTACGTCAGGAACTTTTCGTCGGTCCCGTTGATAGTATCGGCGGTCAGCAGCAGGTAGGGTCCGCGGCATTCCCAGACGCCCGAGTCGGTATAACCGCCGCCTTCGGGAGTCTCTTGTGAATATGTGCCATCCCCGTTCAAACTCAGCTTTGCACCATCTACCGTCTCACCTTTCCAATCTCCAATAACAGCAGAATCACGGACCGGGCCGGCGAGCCGGATGAAGTCGTGGTCGCTGACGCCCCCGCCCGCGTGGTGCTCCGTCAGTTTCAAGGTTGTCTTTCCAAGCTCCACGTCGAAGGTCAGGCTTGTTGCGCCGGGTTTCCAAACACGATCGGATTTATCCCAGACTTCGTCGCCGGCAATAATCATTTCGTCTCCAGTCAGGGTGAATGGTCCCTGCGATCCACCGATCTGCCTGGTTGTCTCCAGTTCGATTAGACTGTACCTGTCGCCTGTGAAGCTCAAGATCAAAGTGTCCCAACTATAGATAATAGCATTGAGCCGGCAGATCCACATCCCCTCCAGCGATGCCTCCTCGGCGCTTCCCCCCGAGTTGCAGCTGACGCCGATCATCAGGGCCGCCAGCAGCAGGAAGATCGCTCCCGCTGCAGTCAGATCTTTATTTTTCATTCCGCACCTCCACTTTTTGATCCATCCCCCGTCCTGCCGGGGGCTGGGGTTATAAAAATAATTTTTTCAAAGACATGGAAGAAGGAGGCGTGGAGAAAAGTTCCTCGAGGAGAGAAATCAATTGATGAAAAATCCCTCCAACGCCCCGGAGGGGTGTCCGGCGGATGCCCCTGACCCCCTCCTGAAAAAGGCCTATCGGGGACTGGCGAAGACAGGGTCGTCGGGTACCCGCAGGTTTTTCACATTGGCTTTTTCCTTGCGGTTCATGCTGTCGGGCTTGCTTCCCCACCAGTAGAGATCCAGAGTGACGGTGTTCTTGTACAGCTCATCGAGGCTCGCCACCACTCCCCGGCGCCAGATATCGCCGCCCCCGAAAAGCGCCACCGTGCCCACCTTCAGTTCCCTCTTGGCGGCCGGGTGGGTCTTCAGGATGACATTCTTCGTCCACATACTGCCCCCCTTGGCGAAGTCGGAGGTCCCCACCCGGGTCTGGACCTCGTATTCCCCCTTGGTGGCGTCGCTCCCGGGGGTGAGGATCTTGGACAGGAAGAACTTGGAGAAGCTGAAGGTGTTCGAGTCCAGGGAATGGCGGCCAGGACCTCGCCCGGGGCGGGACAGCCCGGCGCGGCGGGAGCTGCCGACGGGGCGGGTTTGACCGGTTTGACCGCCTCTTTCGGGGCGGGGGACGAGGGCGGCGGGGCGGGGGGCAATTTCTGTGCCCGACGCGGCGCCGTCCCGGGGCAGGCGGACCGGGAGGAGAAGACCCGGGAAAGGTCTCCGGACCGGGATCTTCTTCCGGAACCCGACGCCGCGGACAATCCAGATTGGCCGGGAGAGGGAGGAGGCTGGCTGCAGCATCGATTGATCTGTCCAACGGTCCGACCATCGGATCAGGGGGAACTCAGGAGGGTCCAGGAAGAGGGGCTGAGGCGGTATTCCTGCCCCAGGTAGCGGTCCCGGCCGGCGTAAACCGCCGATTCCCGCACCCGCCCTTTTATGGAGACCTCCCGCCCCTGAAGACCCAGGAGCCGCCGGCCTGACTCGGTCCGCCGGTCGATGATGTAGTCCCGTCCGTCGGGGGCGCTCAGGACCAGGCTGCTGAAGGGCTCGTTTCCCACCAGGCGCAGGCGGCCCTCCAGGACCACCGGGTACTCTTTCAGTTCCTCCGGGTTGCCCGCCGGGCCTGCCGGCGGGGCCGCCTCCCGCCGCCCCAGGGACGGGAGGGGGGAACCGACGACGGTCAGAAAGAGGAGAAGGGCCGGGATTTTTTTGAGGGATCGGGTCGTCATGGGTTTTCCATCTCTCCGGGAAAGGCCGGCCCGGCCCGACCCCGGGGCATCCCCGGAGAGACGCCGCCCCCCTTCCGGCGGGGAAGGGGAAAGAGATGGTCCACCGGCCAGGGCCCCGACGGAACGGCGGTCCCTCTTCCGGCCGACATCGCCTCCGGAACGGGGGCCATGCTCAGGAAGGAAGCCGCCGCCGATGATGTGGGGATGGGCGCCTGCGCGGCCGCTCCTTTCTCATTGCCGTCGGTGTTCAGAACCAAAAGAACCTCTCCCTCATAGGGAGGGTCGGTGTCCGCGGCGCCGGTGCTGCGGGTGAGTCCGGCAAAGGCGATCCGGGAGGGAGGGTCGGGATCGAAGGGGGAAGTGAGGGGGATGTAGATCCCTTCGCCGGGGAACAGTTCGACGGAGGAAGAGCTTCCGGACATCCACTCTTGGGACGGGCCGACGGCGATCTCATCCCGGTAGCCGTAGAGACCCGACGGCCGGTTGAGTGCGTTGGCGATGAACCAGGAACTCAGCAGGGTGGGCCAGGAGCCGTCAAGGCCCCGCCTGCCCGCTTCTTCGGCCACGGCGCTGTAATCCATATGGGAGCTTCTGACGATATCCTTGTAAATCCCGGCGCCGTTGGAGGCGTGGATCCGCAGCCACTGGAAAAAAAGGTAAACCGTGGCGTAGCTGGTGTAGGCGCTGACGGCCCGATGGGAGGGCCAGGTGAGGAAGTAGACCCCGTTCAGGATGTCTCCCTTGGGGTCGGCGTTGAAATAGTCGATCTTGTCCTGCACCTGACGTCCCAGGTAGAGGTATTCCGCCGCCGATGAAAGCCCCTCGTTGATCCAGGTGTCGAACTGTCTTCCCCCCCCTTCGATGTAGGTCCTGTTGAAGTTCGCCAGGTGCTGAAACTCGTGGGCCAGGGTGACCATGAAGGTCTCGCTCCCCGGCGTCAGAGGGTCGGTGTCCATGAAGATCATGTCCATGGCGTTGCTGTAGGGGTAGGAGGCTCCGGTGAGGCAATGGTAGGGATCGAAGTACCCCGCAACATAGGATTCCCCCTCCCGGTAAGCGTCGACGATGTCCAGGAGGAGGATGGTGACCCGCCCGTTCCCGTCCACATCGCTTTCCTCGCCGAATTTTTCCCGGATGAGGGGGTAGACGCGAGTCTCGAACTCGTCGGCCACCGCCTGGGCCGTTTCCGGCGACACCTCGCGCCCATCCTCCACATAGACGTAGCTGTGTTCCGAGGCCCCCTGCAGGCTTGCCTGGAGCTGGTACCAGGAATTGCCGCCCTCGACATCAAGTTTCCGG
>JAKQWJ010000245.1 GCA_029562045.1 Spirochaetota bacterium
GCGCTGACCTCCCCGATGGATCCGGGGATGAACCCGAGAAAGATGTCCACATACCCCTGGGGCAGACTTATCCCGATCCGTTCCAGGATCCGGCTGTTGAGCCAGTCGGTCACGGCGCTGTCGGTGAGGCTCCGGGGAAAACCGTTCTGGCTCAGGTACTCCATCGGGGTCCCCGCGGTGGTGGCCGCCTCCAGAAGGCCGGTCTTCAGGAAGCCCAGCGGCGTGGCCCCGGAGACCCGGTCCGCCCCGCGGAGAATGGAGGGGAAACTGAAGAGGGTCATCTGCCGGGGCCAGGAAAAAAAGACGAAGACCCGACCCGCCAGGGCGGGGTTCATCCAGTTCCTGCCCAGGCCGCCGAAGGTCCATTTGACGACCCCCACAGCGAAGAGGGAGGCTGCGGCGGGAATGTACAGCGGCGCCGCCGGCGGCATGTTCATTCCCACCAGGAGGCCGGTGAGGAAGGCGCTCCCGTCCCACAGGGTCAGTCCCGCTCCGGCGGCCAGGGAGAAGGCGGCCTCCGCCGCCAGCGCGGTGGCCAGGGCCGTCAGCAGCACCGCCGCCGCTCCGGGACCGAAGATGCCCACCCCCCAGACCGCCGCGGGAAGAAGGCAGGCCGAGACGGTCCACATGATGCTGATGGTGGAGCCCTCTTCGTGGATCTGGGGCGAGCCGCCGACGGTGAGGAGTTTTCTTCCGCTCATGCCGCACCCCCCCTCTCCAGGGAAACCGCCTTTCCCACCCGCAGCCCCTGAACCAGCGGAATCCTCGCCGGGCAGACATAGGCGCAGCAGCCGCATTCCCGGCAGTCCTTCAGGCCCTGGCCGAAGGCTTCCCCGTAGGCGCCGTGGTCGATGAGCTTGAACAGGTTTGTGGGGTCAAGCCCCATGGGGCAGGCCTCGACGCAGCGCCCGCAGCGCAGGCAGTTCGTCCTCCGGGAATTCCGGATCTCCCGGGAGGTGAGGAACAGAACACCGGTGGTGTTTTTCGTCACCGGCGTGGACAGGTCGAAGATGGCCGATCCGGTCATGGGACCGCCGATCACGATTTTTTCGGGCATCTCCACGAAGCCTCCGCACTCCTCCACCAGGTCCGTCAACGGCGTCCCGATGCGGACCTTCAGGTTCCCCGGGTTGCGGATGGCCCCCCCCGCCACGGTCAGGGCTTTTTCAATGACGGGCTTCAACAGGGCCACCGCCTCGTAGACCGCGAACACCGTCCCCACATTGGAAACCACCGCTCCCACGTCCAGCGCTTCGCCTCCGGAGGGAACCTCCAGCCCCGTCAGCGTCCTGATCATCTGCTTCTCGTCCCCCTGGGGGAACCAAGACCCCACCGTCGCAATCTCCGCCCCGAACTCGGCGGCCTTCGCGGCCTGCCCCAAGGCGTCCAGGGCGTCCTTCCGCGACTTGTCCACGGCGATCAGGATCCTCCGGGGATCCAGGATCTTCGCGACGATCCGGGCGCCCTCCACGATCTGGGGGGCCTTCTCCAGCATCAGCCGGTGGTTCGCCGTCAGGTAGGGCTCACACTCGGAGCAGTTCAGGATGAAGAGGTCGACCCGCCGGTTTTTCGGAATGGTGTATTTCAGATGGGTGGGGACCGCGCTTTCCATTCCGACAACGCCCTTGTCGGCGATGATCCCCAGGAGGTCCTTCTGTGAGTGGTTTTCCCAGGGGTACTTTCGGACGCTCTTTCCCAGGCGGTCGAACTCCCCCCCCAGTTCGATGACCACCGCAGGGCTCCTGCGTCCGTCGGGGAGAAACACCTCCCGCAGTTCCCGGACCGTGCCCGGCACCGGCGAGTGGACATGGGCCCCCTCGGGTCCCGCGGCGCGGCCTATGATCATCCCCTCCCGCACCACATCCCCCGGAGCCACCAGGCAGGCCGCCGGGTCCCCCTCCCGATGCTGGAGAAGGGGCACCACCGACACCACCGGCACGGAGGCATTCCAGAGGGCTTGCCCCCGGGTAAGATCCTTCAGATCCCGGGGAAGAATGCCCACCCGGGAAAAAGACTGCCTGACACTCATGCTTCCTGACGTTTTCTCCTTGCCATGATGCTGCCGAAAAGCCGCGGCGACCCGGGCCCCGCCCTCCGGGAGAGGAAAAGAAGGGGCAGATACCCCAGAACGACCGCCAGACCATACCCGGCGATGTAGGCGGAGGTGACGGCCACTCCGCCGGTGGTTTCCAGCGAGACTCCCCGGACGCCCTGGGCGTACAGAAGCGCCCCCAGAGCGGATTCCTTCGCGACTTTCAGTTCATTCTTATACCACGCTTCATCATACTTCGCTATGACCTCGTCCCGCCGGGAGATCCCGGCTCCTTCCGGCGCATAACGGGATAGAGTCACCGCCGCCCCCTCGTCGGGGAACTCCTGGGGATACCCGTGGAAGAATCCCTGCTGAAAGGCCCGATGACAGAGGTAATCGGAGAAATCGGGGAGCTTCTCCCCCCGGTTGGTGAGCCAAAGTTCCCGGAGGCTCTCCCGGGACATCCTCCCCAGCCCGGAGATCCGGTAGGGCCGGGGAACCAGATGGCTCTCCCCGGTCCCCGTCGCCCGGTACACCAGGGGAACCGCCAGCAGCAGGATCAGGATCAGCACGGAAGCCCTGTCCCGACCCAGGGCCGCGCCTCCCCGCCACGGGCGGGGCAGGATGGGCAGCGGGAGAAACAGCCGATGTTCCCGCCCCCATTGCCGTTCCATCCGAAAAAGGGCCATCGCCGCCGTCAGGGCCGTGGTGGCGCCGAGACCGAGGAGAAAGGAACGCGATGCAAAGAGCCCGTCGGACAGGGAAAGGAGGACGACGGCCCCGACAGCCACCGCTCCGGCGTAAACCGACCGTTCCTTCACGGCGGGCGTGACGGGGAAGCGGGAACCGTGATCGTAGAGGAAATGATCGAACAGGGGCAGCGCCTCGTCCAGAAGATACATCAGGGCGCCGTAGAGCAGAAATCCCGCGGCGAAGCCGCCGGGGCCGCCGCTCAGAAAGAGCCCCAGCCAGGGCAGGGCGAAGACGGCATGCAGGAAACGATTCTTCTCCTCCCCCAGAATCACCGCCGCAATCAGGGCCAGGGAAAGCAGAAGCAGAAGGAACCTCCGCACCCCCTGCCATTCCAGAATGCTGAAGCTTCCCCCGGGCAGGGCCGCCCGGATCCGGGCGGCCAGCAACGGCAGGCTCACCCGGGCGGGGAGGTAGATGATCTGTTCTTTTCCCGACCCGCTCTGGAAGAGCTTCCCCACCCCCCGGAGAAACTCGTCCAAACGGGGGTCTTCCGGGTGCAGCCGCTCCGGGATGTCTGCGACGGCGATTCTTTCCATCACATCGAAATCGGAAAACTCCACCTCCGCCGTGGAGGCGCTGAGGGCCGAGTCCATCCCCGCCGCCTGCAGCCGCCGGGAAGCGTCCCGGATATCCACCGTCCGGTCCAGGAGCACCCGGTAGTATCCCCGCCAGGGATGCCCGGCCGTCGAGGGGGACAGGAAGAGGGCCGCAGTGAAAAAAAGAAAAAGCCCCCCTGAGGCGGCAAGGAGTCGGCGGCGGACGGGTCGGGAGAGACGTTTCCTCATGGCGCTCTTAGAGGCTGCAGAAGGCCAGGGCGATGAAGAAGCCCAGGAGAATTCCCACGGAAACCTCGGCGGTGGTATGCCCATGCACTTCCTTTACCGGCTTGAACCGGATATCGCCTCGGGCCGTCAGCTCTTCCCCCAGCTGATTGAGGACCTGCGCCAGGTTCCCCGCGGAGCGGCGCACCCCCAGGGCGTCCCGGACGGTCAGGACGGCATAAAACAGGGAGAGGATGAAAAGAGAGGAATCCGGCCCCTCCAGGTAGCCTATGGACGTCGCCAGGGACGTCACCAGAGCGGAATGACTGGAGGGCATCCCCCCGGTCCGCCACATCAGGGTGCCGGCGAGTTCCTTCCCGGTGAGGGATTTTCGCCGGAACAGATCGATCATCGTTTTGATGAACTGGGCGAGAAACCAGGAAAAAAGAGCGCTGAGAAATACCGGATTGTTTACCAGCCGGTACATGCTGCCGAACAGAATTCTCGACATATTTTTCCCAGTTTCCCCGCTGCCGGAGCCTTTGTCAAGCCGCGCCGCCCATCGGACCTCCCCCTTGCCCTCCCCCTTGCCCTCCCCCGACGCCCC
>JAKQWJ010000270.1 GCA_029562045.1 Spirochaetota bacterium
GAAGAACCGCTTTTTCGTGGAAGCCACCCCCACCTTCTATTATGCCGCGAAAAGGAGTCCCGATCCCTTCCAGAGCTTCGAAGATTTCATGGCGGACCGGCTGGAAGGACTCTGGGGCGTGGGCTTCAACATCGGGGACCGGTGGCACATCGAGGTCTTTTCCTTCCGCCTGGGGTACCGGAAGCATTTCTGACAAACCGGTTTCCCCCCCTGCGGCACCGCCGAAGCGACGGCCCCTCCGGCCGTCCGCGGCCCGGGCTGAAAGCGACGACCCCCGGATGACGGCGCTCCCGGATGACGGCGGCGAAAAGGCGAAAAACCGATTTTCTAACGGGTAAACTCTTTCAGTGTCTCCAGATACTCCCGCATGGCCGGGTCCTGCCCGCGGCGGGCCAGTTCCTCTCCCAGGTACCGGCTTCTTTCCGCGTTCGTCCGGAAACTGGAGAGGCGGAAGGCGATGTCCGAGGCCTGAAGCAGGGCGTCTCCGGCCCCCGCGGCCTGGAAGGCCCGGTCGAAGCGTTTGATCCTCCCGTCCAGACCGGGGAACATGCCCCGGACGCTCTCGGAGGCCAGGAAGGTGTCCAGAAGGAGTTTGGTTTCCACGATGCCCGCATCGCCCTTGGCGCGGATTATCCCGTCCTCCCGGGCGGCGTAGTCGGAGTAGGAGCTTTTCGCCCGGTTGAGATCCGCTTCCACCGCGGCCAGACGACGCAGCTCCTGCTGGGCGGCGGCGGGAACCGCCTGGGGTTCGGAGGCTGCCGCTGCGGGCCTCTGCCGCAGCGTCCGCAGTTCCGCCTCCATGGCCCCGATCCGGCCCTCGTATTCGGTCCGGAGGTCGGTGTTCTGTTTCCGTAATTGGGCCTCCGATGCGGCTTTCTCCGCCCGGAGCGCGGCGATGGTGGCGGCGTCGGCGGCTCGGGCTTCCGGGTCCCGGCGCTCCGCGGCGACGACTTCGTACCCGCTTTGCCGGATGTTTCCCGACGAAGCCCGGGCCGCGCCCCCGGGAAGGGGCAGAAAATCCAGCACCGCCGTGTAGGCATTCCAGGCGTCCCGGTAATTCCCCGCGGTGAACTGGGCGTCCGCCCGCTGCAGCGCTTCCTCCGCGGTCTTCCTCCGGGACTCCTCCTTATCCGCCTCCCTGCGGATGAAGTACTCGTGGGAGGCCAGGACCTCCGGAATCCGGCTCAGGGCGGCATTGTACAGTTTCTCCGCCCCGGGGATGTCCCCCCGGCGACGCGCATCGTCCGCCTCTTTCACCGTTTTCCGGATCTCTTCCAGGATCGGCTCAGCCCCCAGGGCCTGGGAGATGGAGAGACTCTCCCGGGTTTTCCGGATGTTCTCGTCGATCATGGAGGTCAGCATGTCCGCCACGGCGATGTCCAGGGCTCGGCGTTCCTGTATCTCCGGGACCGCCATGATGGAGGGGTCGTTCAGGAAGCTCTTCAGGGAAACCAGGGTCTCCCGCGCCTCCGGAAGCCGTCCTTCCCGGAGATGATTGCCCACAGCGGTGTAAAAACCCCGGATCTGGGTTTCCGTAAGCGCGGCCTTCTCCTTCTGCTCCCCCAGCCGCCGCAGTTCGGTCTGAGCCTGGGCCAGTTTCTGCCGGGAATCGGCGTCGGCGGAGGACAGCGCCCGGAGGCGCTCGTCGAACTGGGAGCGCAGAGCCTCCTCCCGCCGTCGGGAATCCGCCAGAATGGCCTCCCGCTCCTTGTTCAGGGCAACCAGCCGTTCCTGGAAATCCGTCTGCAGGCTCCGCAGATTGCTTTCCGATGCCATCAGCTCCGCTTCCACCCGGGTTTTGAAAGCCGCCAGTTCGGCTTTAAACTGGGCGTTCTTCTCCTCTTCGAACTTCTTCATCCGTTGGGCGATGACCGCTTCCGTCAGACCCTGGGAGGCCAGCCGGCTCCGTTCCTCCTGGAGCTCCCGCTCCAGGGCTTTGCGGAGTTCCTCCTCCCTCTGCCGGACCCGGGAGTTCATGTTGGCCTGCAGGTCCCGGCGTTCCCGGTCTATCTCGCCGAGCCGGGTCATTATGGAGGCTATCTCCTCTTCCTTGCCTTTTATCAGGGCCTGGGTTTCTTTCTTGATCTCCTGGATGAGACGGCCTTCAGCGGAACGGATTTCTGGAGTTTTCTTTCGGAGTTCGCTGTCGCTCTGCCGGAAAAAGGATGAGAGGCTAAGGAGTCCCGACGCCAGAAGGACGAAGGCGGCAAGGTTGACCACTGCGGGAAACAGGACTCCCCGCTTCCGGGCGCGGACTTTCAGTGTTTCGGGAGCCGCGGAGATCCGGTTCTTCCGGGACAAGTCCTCGATCTGGGCGAGGATGTCCCGCTGGTCTTCCTCGGAGATGCCGGAAGCGGCGTCGAAAACGATGTCCGGATCCCCGGACCCGGTCCCGGGGCGCTGCCGTAGGTTCTTGGCCCGTTCCAAGAGGCTCATTCTGGATCTCCCCCTGGCGCTTATCGTTTTTCCGTATGCACGTCCGGAATGTAGAGGCGATGGTTCCGCCGGATCAGATTCGGATTCCTGATGCCGTTGGCTTCGGCGATTTTCCGGTACAGCCAGGGGTCATCGTAGAAGGACCGGGAGAGGTTCCACAGATTGTCGCCCTTGACGGTGGAATAATACACGCCGATGCTCTGCGGTTTGCCGACGATGGGCTCCTGCTTCGGAGGCGCGGGCCTGGCGGCCTCCGCCGGGGAAATTTCAGGCGGGACCGGCTTGGGGGTTTCCGCCACGGGAGTCGCCGGCGCCGTTGCGGTGACCGCCTCGTCCCCGCCCCGGAGCCGGGGAAGGAGGTGAAAAAACGCCAGCGCCAGCCCGGCGACGAGAACCGCCGCGGCGGCGATGACCAGGAGGGGTTTGAGACTGCCGCTTTTCCGCGCCTCTTCCCGATCCGCACTGTCCAGGGGGGGGAAATACGGGGTCCCGTAGCTGTCCTCGGGGCCGCTTTCGATTTCAAAATCCGGGATGTCGTAGGTTTTTTCCCGGGGAAGATTCTCCAGATTCACCGCCAGACTCCTCTCGTGATCTCCCCGGAGGTCCCGTGCTTTGGTGATGAGGCTGTCCGAATCGTCGATGCTCATGAGAAGCTCGATTTCCGGCTCCCCTCCCGGCGCGGGGGAAATCCGGTCGATGGTCATGCTGCCCAGGTATTCAGGGTTGGCCATCCCCGCGTCCGCGCCGCGGTACAGATCGATCTGCACCGTCGCCTGATCGTCCTTCACGGTGGTCAGGATGACCTTTTTTTTCTTTTTTTCCGATTCTTCGAGGATGGGATAAAATGTCCCGTCCGCAATTTTAATCCCTATCATAAACTCCCTTTGAACCGCTGAGGGCGATATCTGAATGAATTCTAATGCGTTCCCGGGGAATCATCAAGTAAATTCTCGGAAAAAGAAGAAAAATCCCGAGCCGAAAAAGGCCCGGGATGCGGAGGAATCCGGGCGCCTATCCAACCCCCACCGGCTCGGGAGTGGAGGAGGTCTCCTTCGGGGCCTCCGCCGTTTCCTCTTTCTCCTTCCTGCCGGAAAAGTCGGGTTTGAACTCCACGTGTTCCCCGATGATTTTGACCCGGGAATGGTTCTTGCCCTCCCCATCCATCCACCTGTCCTGCTTGAGCCGGCCCACGATCCGCACCCCCCGGCCTTTTTTCAGGTATTCG
This sequence comes from Spirochaetota bacterium, assembly GCA_029562045.1. Classification (GTDB taxonomy): domain Bacteria; phylum Spirochaetota; class Spirochaetia; order DTKZ01; family DTKZ01; genus JAKQWJ01. Next base: position 3,662 of record JAKQWJ010000270.1, read on the forward strand.
GCGCAGTTCTCCGCCAGTTTCGCCCAGACTTCCACCTCGAAAAATGAGACTTCTTTCTGGGTCTCGTTGTCGACCCGGTAGAACCGGTTTGACGCCAGGCTGAAGTTGCACACCGGGGTGCCCTTGGGGGTCTGGGCGAGCACCGGATCCCGCACCAGGTTTCCTTCCACCAGAATCGAGTTCAGACTGTTCATGTCGGCCTCCTGAAACGTTGTTTTCACGCTTACATACGGGGGAAGAACACGGGGCGCTTCAACTTGGGGGGCCGGGATCGGGGAGAATGAGAAAACATTGGGCCCGGTCATAGCTTGAGCTATGACCGGCATAGCCTGAGCTATGCCCGGGCATGGCTCAGGCTATGCCCGGGTTTTGGCCGGGCGGGGCGCTGGCCCCCGGTCCGGGTCCTGCCGACACCGGCGTCGGGGCCAAGCCCAGGCCGGATTCGGTCAGGGCCGGACTCGGTCAGGGCCCCGGCATGGCCCGGGCATGGCCCGCGGCGGGAGGCTCAGCCCCGGATCAGTTTTTCCAGGGAGGACTGGTCCCGGTGGAGGGCCTCCGCCACCTTCGGCCCGGGGCCGCTCAGGCCGAAGCCGTCGATGGTGAAAAGGTCTTTCCGGTCCCGGACGAAACCGTCCCAGCCGCAGGAAACCCCCACTTCGGCGACGATGACCCGCACTCCCGGGGGAAGGATCTTCTCCCGGAAAGCCCGGTCCTGGGCGAGGAAGAGTTCCCGGGAGGGCATGGACACCACACGGACCTTCCTTCCCGACGCCTCGGCGGCCTGCACCGCCAGGCTCACCTCGGATCCGGTGGCCAGGACCACCACCTCCGGGCTCCCCGCGGGGTCTTTCACGATGTAGGCCCCCCGGCGGAAACTGTCCGCCCAGTCCGGGTCCGCCTTGGGGTAGACCGGCAGGTTCTGCCGGGTGAGCACCAGCGCCGTGGGGCCGTCGTGACGGGCCAGGGCGGTCTTCCAGGCCAGGGCCGTCTCCTGGGCGTCCCCGGGCCGCAGGACCAGGAGGTCCGGGATGATCCGCAGGGCCGCCAGGTGCTCGATGGGCTGGTGGGTCGGGCCGTCCTCACCCACGTAGATGGAGTCATGGGTGAAGATGTAGATGACCGGAATCTTCATCAGCGCCGCCAGCCGGATGGCGGGCTTCATGTAGTCGGAGAATACCAGAAAGGTGGCGCAGAAGGGCCGCAGGGATCCGTAGAGGGCCATGCCGTTGCAGACCGCCCCCATGGCGTGCTCCCGGACCCCGAAATGGAAGCCCCGCCCCCGGGGGTTCCCGGGGCCGAAGACGCCGTACTCCGGCATGGCGGTGTTGTTGGACGGCCCCAGATCCGCCGAGCCTCCCACCAGGTTGGGCAGCAGCCTGGCGGCGGCCAGGAGGGCCTTGCCGCCGGCGGACCGGGTGGCCACGCTGTCGCCGATCTTGAACTCCGGAAGGGCCAGGCCCTGCAGCGACGGCTCCTTGGCGTGCCACAGGTCCCATTCTGCCTTCAGCCCGGGATTGGCCCCGGCCCAGGCGTCGAAGGTTTTTT
>JAKQWJ010000299.1 GCA_029562045.1 Spirochaetota bacterium
CTGACGGGGGTTGCCGTGGCGGCCCTGACCCTCTACGACATGTGCAAGGCCCTGTCCCCGGAGATCGAGATCCGCCGGATTCGGCTTCTCCGAAAAACGGGAGGGAAAAAGGACTATGAGCGACCATAGGAAGCCCCCCCCGCGGGACTGGACCTTCCACCCCTTCGAAATGGCTTTCTGCGGCTACAGCGGAACGGGGAAGACCACCCTGCTGTCCCGGCTGGTCCCCGCCCTGGGGATGGATCTGGCCTACATCAAGCACGGAGTCCACGGGTTCCAGATGGACCGGCCGGGGAAGGATACGGACATCATGACCCGGGCGGGGGCGGGGACGGTCTTCATCTCCGACCCGGCCGGCCGGGCGCTGCTGCGCCGGGGGCCCTTCGACCCTCTGCGGGACCCTCTGGATTTTCTGGACCGGGACGGGGTTCTGGTGGAGGGGCACAAGGGTTCCCCCCTGCCCCGGATCATCGTCCTGGACCCGGAGAGGGCCATCCTCCGGGACCCGGCGTTCCGGGACCGGCCGCCCCTGGCGGTGACTGGCCCCGAAAAGGAGGCGGGTGTCCTCCCCTGGGCGGTCCCCTACTTCCTGCGGGACGACATCCCCGGCATCGCCGCATTTGTAAAGAAAACCTGGCGGGAACGGGCGGCGGGGATACCTCTTCTGGGTCTGGTCCTCACCGGGGGCTCCAGCGCCCGGATGGGCCGGGACAAGGCGGCCCTGGATTACCATGGCGAGGCCCAGGCGGACCGGGCGGTGAGCCTCCTGAAAGGCTTCTGCGCCGAGGTCTTCGTATCCTGCCGGGCGGAGCAGGCGGATGAGCCCGGCCGGGCGGGGCATCCCCAGATCCACGACAGTCATCTGGGCCTGGGACCCCTGTCGGGGATCCTCTCCGCCCAGGACCGGCGCCCCGGGGCGGCCTGGCTGGTCCTGGCCTGCGACCTCCCCTTCGTGGACCAGCCGGTTCTGGAAGCCCTGGTCCGGGGCCGCCGGCCCTTTTCCTACGCCACCGCCTTCCGGGGCCACCAGGGGCTTCCCGAACCCCTCTGTGCCATCTACGAGCCCAAGTCCCGGGCCCGCTTTCTGCAGCTTCTGGCCCTGGACTCCACCTGCCCCCGGAAAATGCTGATCAATTCACCTGTGGAAATACTGGAACCCCCGGGCCCCCGGGTCCTGGACAACATCAACAGCCCCGACGAAAGGGAGAAGGCCCGCCGCGACATCCTGGGCCCGGCGTCTCTCCGTCGGCCCGGGCGGGCTTCAAACCCCGAAAAAAGGGAGGAGACTCATCATGATATCCACCGCTGAGGCGGACGCCCTCATCGCCGGGCAGCTGCCCCCCAACCCGGAAACCGAAACCCTCCCCCTGGCCCGGGCCCCCCGCAGGGTCCTGGCCGAGACCATATACGCCCAAAGGGACCACCCTCCCTTCCACCGGGTGGCCATGGACGGGGCGGCTCTCGTCTGGGCGGAGGTGGAGGCAGGGCGGAGCCTGTTTCCCATCGCCGGCCTGCAGGCGGCGGGGAGCCCCCCCCTGAGCCTGGAAGACCCGGGCGCCGCCGTGGAGGTCATGACCGGGGCGGTTCTGCCCCGGGGGGCGGATACGGTGATCCCCTTCGAGGACCTGGAGCGGACCCCCCAGGGTTTCCTCCTCCGTCCCCGGGGATTGGGGGAGGAAAGCCCCCGGGAGCAGGCGAGTCTCCGGGGACAGGGACGCCCCCAAGGAAAGCTCAAGGCCCGGGGGAACATCCACCGCCGGGGAGAGGACTACCGGGAGGGGGACACCCTTCTGGAACCGGGGCGGCTTCTCCTCCCCCCCCATCTGCACCTCCTGGCGACGGAAGGTTACGCCCGCGTCACCGTAAGGAGCCGGGCCCGGTGCGCCCTGGCCGCCACGGGGGACGAACTGGTCCCGGTGGAGGCCCGGCCTCTGGACCATCAGATCCGCCGCTCCAACACCCCCGCCATACAGGCCGAGGCCGCCTCCTGGGGCCTGGGGCCCTTCACCGAGGACTGGCTCCCCGATGATCCCCGGAGCCTGCGCCGGGGCCTGGAAAAAATGCTGAAGGACCACGATGTGCTGATCCTCTCCGGCGGGGTGTCCATGGGCAGGTTCGACGTCGTCCCCCCGGCGCTGGCGGAGCTGGGGGTCCGGGAGATCTTCCACCGGGTCCGTCAGAAGCCGGGCAAGCCCCTGTGGTTCGGCCGGGGCCCCGAAGGACAGGTGGTTTTCGGCCTGCCGGGGAACCCCGTCTCCAGTCTCTTCTGCTTCCGCCGCTATGTCCTGCCCTTCCTGTTGGCCTGGGAGGGGCGGAACACCGGCGACGGGACGGCCCCGGTGGAAGGCCTGGAGCCGGGACTGAAAGACCTGGTCCACTTCGTCCCGGTCCGGCGGGACGGGTCCCTCCTCCGGGCCCTGCCGGCCCGGGGTTCGGGGAACTTCCACCAGCTGGTCGAGGCGGCAGGCTTCGTCCAGGTTCCGGCGGGCTTCTCCCCCGGCGAAAGGGTGGAGCTTCCCTTTTTTCCCTGGGGAGGAGAGCGATGAGGATCCGGGTCCTGTATTTCGCCCAGCTCCAGG
>JAKQWJ010000302.1 GCA_029562045.1 Spirochaetota bacterium
CGGGCCCCCCGTCCATGGTGATGGCCTCGCAGTGGGCGGGCTCGAGACAGTCGCCGCAGGACCGGCACTTTTCGGGGTCCACCCGCGCCCAGCCTTCCCCCAGGTCCAGCTCCTCCCCCGCCGCCAGATGGGACAGAGCCAGGCCCACGATGTCCTCATAGGAGCCGTAGCCCTCCTGCTCCAGGAAGCGGTCCAGCCCGTCGAGGATCTTCCGCACCGCGCCGAAACCCCGCCACATGGTGGCGGTGCAGACCCCCACCGAAGAGGCGCCCCACATCATCATCTGCGCCGCGTGCTCCCAGGTGTCCACGCCGCCGGAGGAGGTCAGCGGCACCCTCACCCGTTCCGCCACCTGGGCGGTGACCTTGAAGGTGTTGTAACGGATGGCCGATCCGGTGATGGCCCCGAAGGCGGCGTTGCCCATCAGCGGGTACAGGGGCCGGCCCCGGTCGTAGATGTCCACCGGCGGCGCCGCCAGCGACGGCCCCCCCACCAGCGACAGGCCGTCGGCCCCGGCTTCCACGCAGGCCTCCGCCACTCTGCCGATGTCCAGGGCCGTGGGGGTCAGCTTCGCCAGAACGGGGATCCCGCAGCCCTCCCTGGCGGCCTTCACGATGGCCGCGGAGAGCCGGGGGTTCTGCCCTGTCAGTGCGCCGCCTTCCGCCTCGTCCTCCGCCAGGCCGAGCTCCTTCTTCCCCAGGCCGAAGTTCGGGCAGCAGAGATTGATCTCCAGGGCGTCGGCCCCGGCCTCCTGAAAAAGCCCCGCCAGCCGCCGGTAGGAGTCCAGGTCCGGCTCCTGGCTGGAAAAGTTGACGAAGATCTTAAGCTTTGTCCGCTTTTTGCCTTCCCGGATCAGGGCCAGCCCCTCATCCAGGGTCAGCCTCCTGTCGGAGGGAAAGACCATGACCTCCTCGGGAACCGAAAAACAGCGCAGCTTCCCCGGGTATTTCTGCCGGGTCATCACATGTTTGATGCTCACCGCCGCCGCTCCGTGCTTCTCCGCCTCCACCAGCTGTTCCACCCGGGCCGTGGTGGGCCCGGAGGCGATGATTATGGGGTTTTTCAGTTCAACTCCAGCGAAATCCATCCCTTCCTCCTACTCGATTTCCGGGAATTCATTGATGTCCTCGAAACCGGCCACCTCTTTCCCCCCCACGATCCCCACCAGCAGGTAGTCCTTGGAAATGGGGTCGTAGCGATAGTCTTTCAGAAGCCGGAAGTTTTCTATCATCCCCGATGATTTCACGTGAATCCGCGTCCCGGTGCAGTAGATTTCGTCCTCCCCCAGACGGAGCCGGTCCTCCCCCGCCGGGGAGATGGGCAGGTCCCGCCGGATGATCTCCCGCACCCGGGCTTCCAGCTCGGGGATCGGGATCTTCGGCTCCTCGGCGAACATGATGACGAAGCCGTGTTTGACGTCCGAATGGAGGGTGGGAGGGGTGTACTGGTAGTCTCTGCCCAGAACGAAGCCGGTGATGTCCTCCGCCGAGTGGGCCATGAGCCGGTACCGGATCGTCTTGTCCACCACCGCCTTGATCTTCGCCGGGAAAGGCCCGAACACCGAGGGGCGGGTCACGATGACCTCCTCGCCGATGCCGAAAATGATCTGGGCGTTGTACCCCAGGGCGTCGTAGAGGAGGTCGAAGTGCTCCACGATAACCCGGCGGCCGTGGTTCACCGCCCGGGACACCGCCTCGGCGATCTCGAACTTCTGCCGGAAGGCCAGCTCGTGCCGCACGTCGATGTGAAAGGTGTGGGGGGCGAAGTAGTCCTCAGGGCTGAAAGAGTACAGCTGGGCGGGCCGGATGTTGATCCCGTCATCGTCGTTGGTCAGCTCCAGCCCCGGAAACAGCCCCCGGATCAGGGTGGACTTGCCCGCCCCTTCGGGGCCGATGATCCCGATGAGAAGGTCCGTGGGGTAGAGGTAGCGGCGGGCCAGCTCGCTGCCCAGGGTATAGAGCCGGAGTCTGCCCCGGGGGGCGTAGTAGGTGGAGTAGATCAGGGTTTCCCGGTAGCTGAACCTTTTGGCGAAGGGCCTGTCCCGGTAACGGGCTTCCCGGTCGGTCATCCCGCGCCCCCCCGGCGGACGCCCGAAACGGGCGCGCGCCGCGGACCTCCGGCCCAGGCGGCGCCTTCTTTCGTTTTCTTCTTCACTGCCGTCTCCTCCCCAGGGCGATGATCCGTTCCATCTCGTTGTTGACGATGGTGAAACCCTCGTCCAGGCCCATCCCCGGTTTGGCCAGCATCCGCGCCGGCCGGGCCGCCATGGCGGCGTGCACGCAGGCCCGGGCGGAAATCTCCGTCTCGTTGCAGGTGCCTCCCTGATATGCCTCCATCCCCCGGGCCCTGCAGTACAGGACACTCTCCACCGTGTTCTGAATGCCCCCCAGGTCGGGGGTCTTTATCTGGACCATGTGGCAGCAGCCCGCGTCGGTGAACTCCCGGATGTCCTCCAGGGTGTTGCACCATTCGTCGGCCACGATTTTGACCCGGGACCCCAGGACCCGGAGCCTCTCCCTGATCCGGCCCAGGGCCCGGATCTGCTCATCCTTCCCTTCCATATCCACCGGGCCCTCGATGTACAGCTCATGGGGGCCCGCGGCGGACTCCAGACCCGCCAGGTATTCCGCCGTCTTCAGGGGGTCGCCGTCATACAGAAGCCCGATGGTCCCGTACACGTCGATGTGGATGACGGGAAGGTAGTCAGGGCGGAGGCGGAGCTTCCGGACCCGATCGACGATCCACCGGATGTAGTCCCGGAGCTTCTCCCCGTTCCGGCCCAGTTTTTCGTCCACATTGTTGATGAGCCCATGGGGCAGGGCGTCCACCTCCTTCAGGATCATCTTGTCCACATTGTCGTGGCGGCTGTCCCCGGTCTGACCGAAGATGGGCACCCTCTCGTAGATCCGGGGCAGTCCGTACTCGTCGCAGAGGACCTCGCAGCCGGGCTTCCCCAGCGCCACGGCCCGGGCGTCCAGGAGGGCCTGACTGATGCCGTACCGCAGGGCCGTGTGGAGCCTCCCGGGGCCGGACTCCAGATCCGCCAGGGCGGCGGTCATGTCCCGGAAAGGCCGGACCTCCGCGCCCTCCAGCCGGGGTTTGAGTTCCCGCTCCAGGACCGGGATGTAGGCGTCCGCCTTGAACAGGGGGTCCCGGCCCCCGGCGCCGGAGTACTGGACAGCGGCGCAGTCCCCCACGGCGACCCTGCCGTCCTCCAGGACCAGCAGGATGGAGATGGACTCCCCCGCCTCCCGGACCCTGCGAAACCCCCCGGTGACGGGCCCGCCTTGGTAGACGAAACCGTCGTGCAGGGCCCCTTTTTTTATCGCCCGCTGATCGTCGAAGAAAAACGCCGATTTCCCCGGCGCGAACAGCACTTCCCTGATTTTCATCGCGGCCTCCCCACCAGGTAACCCTTGCTGATGGCGTAGATGTCGTCGGTGACCATCTGAAAACAAACCTCCCGCCCTTCCGCCCGCGCCCGTTCCATCAGCCTCTCCGCATGGAACCCCTTGATCTCCTCGTCGAAGGGAAGATTCCCGGCGTTGAAAAGCCGGATGTACCCCTCGTTGTCCCGCACCGGGAGGATCTTCCCCCGGTTGTTCACCGACGGGGCAAAGGGCACATCCAGGACCCCCGCCTCGAAGGCGGCCACGGTTCCCCGGACCCAGTCCCCTCCCCCCAGACGGCGGACCGCCTCCAGGATGGCCCGGGTCTCCTTTTTGATCAGCTCCGTTTCCCTCTGCAGGGCAGGAGATTCCGGCGCCGGCTGGTCCTTCAGCATGTTGACGATCTGCTTCGTGGCCCGGAGCCCCTGGCTGTTCGCCTCCTTCGTGGGTATCCCCATGGCCTCGTGGGGGGATTTGACGATGATCTTCTCCGCCCCGGAGAAAACCGCCGCCGCGCTCCCCCAGGCGATGACCCCGAAGGCCTTGGCCTCGTCCTCCGGAAAGCCCCCCATCCACTGGTGGAAGACCGTGGTGAGCTGATACTCCGTGAAGCCCTCCCCCCGGAAGTACTCCTCCGCCAGTTCCCGGAGGGACCGCACCGCCGCCACATCCTGGACCAGGTTTCCTCCCTGGCCGTAGCCCAGGGTCAGGGATCGGACGCCCTGGCCCAGGGCGAAGAGCCCCTCCAGAATCGCCGCGGCGTGGCCGATGGAGGGCGGCACCAGGGTCCCCGTCAGGGGCCCGAAGGGTTCCCGGTTGATGGGGACCCCCGCGTCCTCGTAGATCCCCACCAGGGCGTCCACATACATCCAGTCCCGGATGGATTTCTCCAGAGGCACCTTCTTCGCGTAGGGGATGTTGTAGGAGATGCCCCCTCCCTCGAAGCTGGTGAATCCCGCCGCCAGGGTTATCTCCGCCAGAAGCCGGGCGTCGGGGGTGCCGTGCCGGATCTGGATGGGCTTCTGCACCGCCTCCACGACCCGGCGGCATCCCCTCACCCCATGGTTGACCGCGGGAAAGCCGTTGAGCAGGGACGTCCCGGCGTTGAGGGATTTTTCGATCCCCCCGGCGGCCTCCTGATAGCGGTTCTGCCGGGTGTAGGCGTC
>JAKQWJ010000309.1 GCA_029562045.1 Spirochaetota bacterium
GCGCAAAACCCCAAAGTTTCGCGGCTGGTCAGCCTGAGGTTCAACTGAAAAAAAAAGCGCGAAACCCCTCCGGGTTTCGCATCCGGTTGGCCGAAGTTTCAACTGAAAAAAGAAGCGCGAAACCCCTCCGGGTTTCGCGGCTGGTCAGCCTGAGGTTCAACTGAAAAAAAAAGCGCGAAACCCTTGGGATCCCGCGCTGAAAGCTGAGTGCTGAAAAGCAATGGCTGCGTGCGGCGAAGAGGACTTGAACCTCCATGGGAGAACTCCCGCTAGCCCCTCAAGCTAGTGTGTCTACCAATTTCACCATCGCCGCATGTACGAAAGGCATTTTAGCCGTCCGTGGGGATAGTGTCAATACCGACGGCCCGAAACGACCCGTTACGGGGCCCCGCCGGCCTTGCGCCGATGCCCTTTGTCTTCTACTATCGGTGTGAGACCATAATCCTGGGCGGTGCCGGATCGTGAAGATCGTTTTCATGCATTATCATGCGAAAAGGGGAGGGATAACCCGGGTCATCCAGCAGCAGATGGAGGCCCTGCGGGACGACGCGGAATGTCTGTTCCTGGCCGGAGACGCCGGGGATGGGGACACCCGCCCGGAGCCCGGGGTGATTCCCGGCCTGGCCTACGACGGTCTGCGGGGACCGGGGGGCCCCCGGGAAACCGCCGAGGCGATCCTCCGGGCCATAACGGCGAAATGGCCCTCGGGCTGCGACATCCTCCATGTGCACAACCCGCTGCTGAGGAAGAACAGCGATTTTCTCGCGATTCTCCGCATTCTCACCCGCCGGGGACTGAAACTGTTTCTGCAGGTCCACGACGCGGCGGAGGACCTGCGCCCCCAGTCCTACTACCGGGAGGAGGAATACCCGGAGGATTGCCACTACGGTGTCATCAATTCCCGGGACCATCGGGTTTTTCTGGAGGCGGGGCTCAGACCGGAAGGTCTGCACAGGGTCTACAACATGGTGCGGCCCCTTCCCCGGGGAGGAGGGCCGGAGGAGGGAGGGGCCCGCCGGCTCCTGCTCTACGCCGTGCGGGCCATCCGCCGGAAGAACCTGGGGGAGGCCCTGCTTCTCTCCCGTTTCCTGCCGCCGGGGTACCGGGTAGGGCTGACGCTGCCACCCACCAGTCCGGCGGACCAGCCCGCGTATCGGGAATGGAGAACCTTCGCCGCCTCGGAGGGTCTGGCGGCGGACTTCGAACTGGGACTGAGCCATTCCCTGGGGGATCTGGTGGCCCGATCCGCGCTGATGATCACCACCAGCGTCCGGGAGGGCTTCGGATTCTCCTTCCTGGAGCCCTGGACCGCGGACCGGGCGGTGGTGGGGCGGAGGATCGAGGCGGTGGCTCCCGATTTCGAGGCGGCGGGGGTGGACCTCTCCTCCCTGTACCCGGAGATACGGGTTCCCCTGGACCTGATCGACCCGGACCGGCTCCGGAGGGTCTGGGTGGAAACGGCGGCGTCCCTCTGCGGAGAGTTCGGTCGGGAGCCCCCCTTCGATACCGGATCCGCCTGGGACGGGATCACCTCCGGAGGGATGATCGATTTCGCGTTCCTGGACGCGGCGGAGGCCCGGGGCCTCATAAGCCTCTGCGGGAAGAACGGCGCCGTCAGATCCCGCCTGACGGGGGCGAACCCCTTTCTCCCGGGGCTCCTGGACCCCATGTCCGACGACGAACTCATCCAGCGGAATAGGAAGGCGGTGTCGCGGAGCTTCGGTCTGCGTTCGTACCGGGATACCCTGCTGGATGTGTACCGAAAGGTGTCCACCGTCCAGGTGTCCCAGAGGATCGACAGGAAGAAACTTCTCATGTCCTTTCTCCGGCCCGGAAATTTCCTTTTGGGGGGAATATAGGTGAGTCCTGAAGAAAGAGGGAAGCTGGTGGAACTGATCCGCCGCGGTTCCCGGCCCCTGGAGCCCCGTCCTCCGGGAGAGGACGAGCGGCGGCTTCTGAACGGTCTGCGGGGGGCCGCCGGGGAGGACCCGGAGCCGCGCCGGTTTCGGGCCCTTCTTTTCGACATATACGGGACCCTCTTCCTTTCCGGCTCCGGGGATATGGGAGTTCTGGAAAACGGCCTGTGCGGGGAGGGGTCCGGCGGGGAGATCCTGGCCCCCTTCGCGGCGCCGGAGGATTTGCCCCGGCTTCGGGGGATGTTCATCGCCGCGGTGCGGGATCGTCACGATGAGCTCCGGGACGTCGGGGAGCGGCCGGAGGTGCGGGTGGAGGAGATATGGGCGGAGCTTCTGGGTCTGTCCGGGGAAGAGGCCAGGGAGTTCGCCCTGCGCTTCGAACTGGCGGTCAATCCTGTCTACCCCATGCCGGGGCTGGAGCGGATCCTTCTCCGGCTCCGGAAGGCGGGCGTCCCGCTGGGGATCGTGTCCAACGCCCAGTTCTTCACCCCACTCCTGTTCCCCGCCTTCCTGGGGAAGGACCTCGGGGACCTGGGCTTCGATCCGGAGCTTACGGTTTTTTCGTTCCGGGAAGGTGAGGCCAAGCCCTCGCCCCGGCTCTTCGAAAAGGCCGCCCGGGCCTTGGGGAAGGCCCGGACCCTGGGGAAGGCCCGGGTTTCGGAGGAGCGGACTTCGGCGGGGCGGGGTCCGGATGAGGACAGCCTGAAACAGGGAGGCCTGGAACCGGGAGACGTGCTTTTCGTGGGGAACGACATGCTGAACGATGTCTGGGCCGCCCGGACCGCCGGTTTCGCCGCAGCCCTCTACGCCGGGGACGGGAGGTCCCTGCGCCTCCGGGGGGAGGATCCCCGCTGCCGGGACCTGAGGCCGGACCTGGTGGTGGAAAGCCTGGACGACGTGGTCGCCGTGATGGACATCGAAGAACGCTGAAGGGAGGAGGGACGCATGTACGTCATCAAAACCATAAGCAAGATCGAGCAGGTGGGATTCGTTTCCACCCGCTTCCAGGGAATCGACGGGGTGTCGCTGGAAACCCGCAAATGGGCCCAGGTCTTCGAAGGGCTGGGCTTCGAAACCTTCTTCTTTTCCGGTCTGTCGGACTGGCATCCGGAACGGTCCATGGTGGTTCCCGAGGCCTTTTTCGGCCACCCCGACGTGAAACCCATCCACGACGAAGCCTTCGGACGAACGGTCCGGGACGAAAACCTGTCGGGCCGGATCCAGGCCCTGCGGAAAACCCTGAAAGACGCCCTGCACCGCTTCATCGATCGGTGGGGGATCGATCTTCTGGTGGTGGAAAACGCGCTGACCATCCCGATGAACATTCCGCTGGGCCTGGCCATCACCGAGGTCATCGCCGAGACGGGGATCCCCACCATCGCCCACCATCACGATTTCGTCTGGGAGCGCCAGAGGTTCGCGGTGAACTGCGTGGGCGACTATCTGTCCATGGCCTTTCCGCCGGACCTCCCGCCCATTTCCCACGTGACCATCAACACCGAGGCCCGGCGCAACCTGAGCTTCCGCTGCGGCCTGTCCTCCACCATCGTCCCCAACGTCTTCGATTATTCCGTTCCGGTCCCGGGAATCGACGGATACAATCAGGACCTCCGGGAGGCCCTGGGCATCGCGCCGGACGATATCTTCATCCTGCAGCCCACCCGGATAGTGGCCCGGAAGGGCATCGAGGCTGCGGTGGAACTGGCCAACCGGATGGGGGGGAAAAACATCAAGCTGGTGGTCTCCCATCAGGCCCGGGACGAGGGGACGGATTACGCGGAGCGGATCATGGCCTACGCCCGGCTCCTGGGGGTGGACCTCATTCTGCGGCCGGATCTCATCGGCGAGCACCGTCGGGACGATGGGGAGGGAAAGAAGGTCTACAGCCTCTTCGATGTGTATCCCCACGCGGATTTCATCACCTACCCCTCCACCTACGAGGGTTTCGGCAACGCCTTCCTGGAGGCCGTCTACTTCAAAAAGCCCCTGCTGGTGAACCGCTACTCCATCTTCCAGAGCGACATTGAGCCGGTGGGTTTCGAAGCGGTCATCATGGATACCTACGTGACCGACAGGGATGTGGAGAAGACCTGGCGCTTCCTGCGGGACCCGAAGTTTCGGCGCGACGCGGTGGAGAAGAATTTCGAACTGGGGGCGAAGTATTTTTCCTTCGATGTCTTGGAAAAAAAGATCAAGACCCTGCTGCTGAACTTCGGGGTTTCCCTGTTCTGAGAGCGCTCAGTGGCGTTCCAGGAACTCGCTGATGATGGCCACCTTCGCCTTCCGGAGCGCCTCGGATATGGACACCTTGTACACGTGGGGGTTCAGGATCCGGGTGTAGGTGGGGTCCAGGCCGGCGATCTCCCTCATGGCCCTTTGCCGCAGCTCCGTCAGGGCCGGGCGGGGGCCGATGATTTTCCCTCCCTCCATGCGTTTTTCCAGCAGGGGAAGAGCCTTCCCGAAAGACCGGAGGGTGAAGTTCCGGTAATCCATCAGCGGGTGGTGGAAAAGCACCGGCTCCCCCGGCGGGAAGCCGCTGCCCTCGAAAGCGATCAGATCCGCCAGGGGCCCCCCCTTCTCGTCGTAAAAACGGTAGACCTGCTTGATGCCCGGGTTGGTGGATTTTTCCGGGTTGTCCGAGACCTTCATGGTGGGGATGAACTCGCCGTTTTTTTCCCGGGCGGCCAGCTTGTAGACCCCCGTCAGCGAGGGGTCCTTTCCTCCGGTGACCAGGTGGGTCCCGACCCCCCAGAAATCGATGGGACAGCCTGAGGAAACCAGGCTGGCGACGATCTCCTCGTCCAGTTCGTTGGACACGGCGATTTTCGCGTCCCTCAGGCCCGCCCGGTCCAGGGCGTCCCGGACCTGAAAACTGAGGTACTGCATGTCTCCGGAGTCGAGCCGCACCCCGAAGGGCAGGCCCCGGGCCTGGAGCGTTTTCCCCACCGTGATAGCGTGGGGGACCCCGCTTTTCATGGTGTTGTAGGTGTCGATGAGGAGGGTCGTCGTTTCCGGGTACAGCTCCGCGTAACGGGCGAAAGCCTCCTCCTCCGAATCGAAGGACATGACCCAGGAGTGGGCCATGGTGCCGCTGACGGGGATGCCGTAGGTTTTTCCCGCCAGGGAGTTGGATGTGGAGGAGGCTCCTCCGATGAAGGCCGCCCGGCTGGCGGACATGGCGCCGTCGGGCCCCTGGGCCCTCCGGAGGCCGAACTCCATGATCCGGCCCCGGTTGGAGGCAAGATAGATCCGGGCGGTCTTGGTGGCGATGAGGGTCTGGAAGTTGACGATGTTCAGCAGCATGCTCTCGATGAGCTGGGTTTCGATCTGGGAGCCGTGGACCCGGATGAGGGGCTCGTGGGGAAAGACCACGGTGCCCTCCGGGACCGCGTAAATGTCCCCGGAGAACCGGAAATCCTCCAGATACCGGAGGAAATCATCGGCGAAGATTCCCAGGCTTTCCAGGTACTCCAGATCGTCGGAGCGGAAGCGGAAGCCCTCCAGGGCGGTGATGAGATCTTCCAGACCGGCGAAGACCGAGAAGCCCCCGCCGAAGGGCTGGCGGCGGAAGAACATGTCGAAGACCACCCGGGAGTTCATCTCGTAACGGAAGTACCCCTGGGCCATGGTGAGCTCGTAGAGGTCGGTGAAAAGGGCGGAGGATGTCATCGCGGAATTTCCCGGGACGAGACGACCCCCACACCCGCGGAGCCCATGTCCCGGAGGGCCTTTTCCACCGAGCCGGCGGGGACGTCGACACCCCGGGAGGCATCCTCCACCACGAAGACCTGGAAACCCAGCCGGACCGCGTCCATGGCGGAGTGGAACACGCAGACATCGGTGGCCAGGCCGCAGAGATAGACCCGGGAGTAGCCCAGACCCTTCAGCAGATGCTCCAGCCCTGTGGGGGTTTTTTTGTCGTTCTCGAAAAAGGCGGAGTAGGAGTCCAGGCCGACGCCGCGCCCCTTGTGAAGGACGCAGGAGATGGGCCGCACATCCAGCCGGGGGTGAAACTCCGCCCCCGGGCTGCCCGCCACGCAGTGGTCCGGCCAGAGGGTCTGGTCGATGCCGCTCATGGGAACCACATCGAAGGGCCTGCGGCCGGGGTGGGAGGAGGCGAATGAAACATGGCCCCGGGGATGCCAGTCCTTCGTGGCCACCACGTAGCCGAACTCCGGGGCGAGCCGGTTTATCACGTCCACGACCTGGTCGCCGGAGGAGATGGCCAGACTGCCGCCGGGGCAGAAATCGTTCTGCACATCCACTACGACGAAAACGGACTTCCGGAGACTGTCCTTTCTGTTCATGAATTATCCTCCTGCGCTTTCAGTGTAATGCTTTTTCCGGTTTCGGGGCAAGCTGTGCCGCCGGGCATCTGCGCTTGATCTTCGATCCGGCTTGGATTACAGTGAAAAGACGGATCGCCATCGAACCGAGATCATGGAGGTGCGGATGAAAGCGGCGCGCATCGCCGACGGTATCTACCGGATCGGCGCGAACATTACCAACGGAGACCTCTTCGAAGGACTCTGGCCCATCCCCGACGGGGTCTCCCTGAACTCCTACATCGTCCGGGGGGAAAAGACCGCCCTGATCGATCTGGTCCGGGACTGGGACGAAGCGCCCATGAAGATCCGGGACCAGCTCGCTTCCATCCCGGTGGACCTGAAATCCGTCGACTATCTCGTTCTGAATCATCTGGAGCCGGACCACACCGGCTGGCTGGGAATGTTCCGGGACATCTGCCCCGGAGCGGAGATCCTCACCACAGCCAAGGGCGCCGCCATGGTGAAGTCCTTCCACGGCATCGAGGACCGGGTCAGGGTCGTGGGCTCCGGGGATTCCGTCGATCTGGGAGGCGGCAGGAGGCTGGTTTTCGAGGAGATACCCAACGTTCACTGGCCGGAGACCATGGTCACCTTCGAGCCGGGTTCGGGGGTGCTCTTCTCCTGCGACGCCTTCGGCTCCTTCGGCAGCGTGGGGCCCGAGGTCTTCGACGACGAACTCGGCCCGGAGCGGCACCTGTTTTTCGAAAGGGAAACCCTGCGATATTACGCCAATATCGTGGCAAGTTTTTCGGTCTTCGTGGAACGGGCCATCGCCAAACTGGCGGGGCTGGATATCCGGGTCATCGCCCCGTCCCACGGGATCCTGTGGCGGAAGAACCCGGGGCTCATCATCGATCGCTACCGGAGGTACGCCTCCTACGCCAGGGGCCCGGCGGAAGCGGAGGTGACCTTCGTCTGGGGCAGCATGTACGGCAACACCGAGAGGGTCGTGGACGCCGTCATGGCGGGTCTCACGGAGGGGGATGTTCCGGTTACGGTGCATCGGGTCCCCCGGGACCACATGTCCCAGATCCTCGCCTCGGCCTGGAAATCCACGGGGATCATCCTGGGCATGCCCACCTACGAGTACCGGATGTTTCCCCCCATGGCCCATGTTCTGGACGACCTGGGGCGCAAAAAGGTGGTGGGGAAGAAGGTCTTCCGCTTCGGCTCCTACGGCTGGTCCGGAGGGGCGGCGAAGGAACTGGCGGAGATCACCGCGAAATACTCCTGGGACTTTCTGGAGCCGGTGGAGTTCGCCGGAGCCCCAAGCCCGGCGGATTACCAGCTGGTCAAGGCCAGGGCCCGGGAACTGGCGGAGATCGTAAAAAAAACGGCCCTGCCGAAACAGGGTGCGTGACGCCGGGGAAGGCGGCCCGCCCCCTCACCTGAACTCGTCCACGGCCTCGAAGAGAGCGACGACATTGGCCGGGGGAACGTCGGCCTGGATGTTGTGCACCGCCGCGAAGACATAGCCGCCCCCGTCGAGAAGGACCGGCAGACGGCGTCGCACATCCTCCTTCACCTCCCGTGGGCTGCCCCGGGGGAGGACCCGCTGGGTGTCCACCCCGCCTCCCCAGAAACAGATGTCCCTCCCGTAGCGGCGTTTCAGCGATGCTGGATCCATGCCCCAGGCGCCGACCTGAACGGGATTCAGGGCGTCCACCCCGATGTCGATGAGATCGGGTATGAAATCCGCCACGGCGCCGCAGGAGTGAAAGAGGATCTTCACCCCCGGAGCCCGGGACTTGATGAATGAAAAGAGCCTTCGCTGGAAAGGTTTGATCCGGCGGCGGTAATCCTCCAGGCCGATGAAAGGACCCCTCTGGGTGCCCAGATCGTCAGCCTCCGTCACCACATCGATAAGGCCGCCCGCTTCCTTCAGCGCCGCGTCCCAGAAGGCGATCTTTCCCTCCAGGAGGCGCTCGCTGACTTCGTCGACGACCTCCGGCTCCAGCATCATTCTGCAGAAGTAATCCTCGAAGCCGAAGAGGGCCGTCCCGCCGTGGAGGATGCCTGTTCCGAAGCTCTGGCCCATGACGACGGGATGGCCCCCGTCGCGCAGGGCCCGGCATTCATCCCGGAGCCCCCGGACCCGGGCAGGGTCGTCTCCCCGGGGGAAGGGGTAGTCGCGGATGAAGTCCCGGCTTCTGCCCTCCAGGGGATGGACGGCCTGGTCGAAATAAAGCCCCCCATCCCGGGGCCGCCGGAAGCCGATGCCCCATTCGTTGCGAAAAACCTCGTAATCCCCTTCGACTCTTACCTCCGCCGGCGGCCCCGAGCCCCCGCCGGGTTTGACACCCCGGGGGTCGACGCGGAAAAGCTCCAGAATGTCCGGGTCGGGGAGGATGGAGCCGGCGGTGAGAGACAGGGTCCGCGGCTTTCCGGCGGGGAGGCCCAGATGTGCCCGGAGGGCGGAGTAGGCCGTGGCGGTGACCGTCGTCGTCGCCGAGGAGCCCAGATCCACCGGCATGCGGTCCGGCTCCCGATGTTCCAGGGCCGCCAGGAGTCTTTCCCGGGATGTCACGATGAACGGGCCCTAGAGTTCCAGGATGTCCGGCCGCCGGAAGGTGTGTCCTCCCTTTTCCATCAGCAGGGTCGGGAAAATCACCGGTTCGGATATGATCATCGGTCCGGCGGAGGTGGCGATCATGGTGTCCTCGCTCTTCGCCCCGGTGATGGAGGGGTTCCAGGTGAAGCCCTGGTTCTCCCGGACCGTTTCCCTGGTGGTGAAGGTCACCTTGTAATCCCGGCCGATATAGCCGATGGACCCCCCCTGATGGTGGAGCTTGTACTCCTCCGGGACGCCCTTTTCCGCGTAGGCCGCCAGCCCCGCCTGAAAGGCCTCCAGCGCCGGGCGGCCCGGCGTCGTGGCGGCCATCATGGCAGTGTCCACATAGACCGTGTCCCGGTAAATCTTTTTCAGCTTTTCCGGGACCTTTCCGAACTGGACGAAGCGGGTTATGGACACGATGAGCCCCCGACGACGGGAGTTGACGCTGATCATCGCACGGTTTTCGATTTTCCGCGACGTCGCCACCGGGTGGCGGAACCGGGAGATCCGGTCGTCGGCGGCGCAGAAGGCCACGATGAAGTCCATGCCCCGGGACCAGAGCCGCTCCGAGAGCCGGGCCACCACCTGATACTCCGTGTCTCCGGGACGGATCGTCTCCGCGGTTTCCTCCGCCGCCAGGGCGGTGAGCCGTCCCTGCTCCCGGTACCTCTCCACCTCCCAAGGGGTGAGGGACCATCTCAGAGGGTTGATGGCCGACGAAATATCGGAGGCTCCGGGGAGGCCGTGGTCCGCGCCCACGGGGCCCCCGGCGAGCTTCGCCACCAGGTCCGCCTCCCCATCCTCGTACCAGGGGTAGGGTTTGACCTCGTAATCGGGGGCGCCGAGCATCTCCTCCTCCTCCATCCGCGGGGCCTCGATATTCTGACAGACCACATACTTCCTGTCCGCCGTGACCAGGACCCCGGCGATGCCCATCTCCGTGCCCAGCCCCACGATGTTGTAGCCGCCCCCGGTCACCCAGGAAAAATTGGAGCTTTTTTTCAGATAAATTCCCCGGAGCCCCCGCTCCGCCATCAGTTTTCGGATCCGGGCCGTTTTTTCCGCCACTTCTTCGGGTATGTACATGTTGTCTCCTTGACAATTTTATGGGATGTCCCTAATCTTAGGGCGCAAGATCGGGACTGTCAAGAAAATAATGCAGGAAAGCGAGGCCGGTATGCGTGTGCTCTTCATCGGAGGAACGGGCAATCTTTCCAACGCCTGCACTCAATGGGGCCTGGAGAAGAACATCGAAATTTTCCATCTGAACCGGGGAAACCGGCCGGAGAAGACACCGGCGGGGGTGACATCGCTGAAGGCCGACGCCCGCCGTCCCGACCAGGTCAGGGCCGCCGTGGCGGGAATGCGGTTCGATGCGGTGGTGCAGTTTCTCGGTTTCCGGCGGGAACATGTCGAGGCGGACGCGGAGGTCTTCGAGGAAATCACCGATCAGTACGTCTTCATCAGCTCCGCCTCCGCCTATCGGCGGCCGGCCCTGACGCCGGTCATCACCGAATCCACCCCGCTGGGAAACCCTTTCTGGGAATACTCCCGCCTGAAAATTGACTGCGAGGAGGCTCTGGTCCGGCTGGGGAAGGAGAGGGGTTTCCGGTACACCATCGTCCGCCCCTCCCACACCTACGACAACGGCTGGATCCCCAGCTGTTTCGGCTCCACCGATTACGGCGTGGCCTGGCGGATCCGGGAGGGACGGCAGGTGGTGGTGCCCGGCGACGGGGAGAGCGTCTGGACCCTGACCCATGCCACGGATTTCGCCAAGGGTCTGGTGGGCCTTCTGGGGAACCCCGCGGCGGTGGGGGAGGCCTTTCACATCACCTCCGACGAGTTCCTCACCTGGAACATGATCCATGCCGCCATCGGCGCCGCTCTGGGCGCATCCCCCCGGCTGGTCCATGTCCCCTCCGCCTTCATCGCCCGGATACTTCCGGAACGGGCCGCGGGGCTCCTGGGGGACAAGGCCACCAGCGCGATCTTCGACAATTCCAAGATCCGCCGCTTCGTGCCGGAGTTCCGGCCCACGGTGACCTTCGCCGAGGGAATCCGGCGCTCCCTGGCCTGGTACGATTCGCACCCGGAGCTCAAGAAGCCCAGCCCGACGGTGGACGGGGAGATGGACAAAATCCTGGATATCTGGCGAAAGGCCGAGGCGCTGACGGGGCGATAAACCGCACCGCGGCTATCCGTCCTTCTCCGGGTGCTGGCGGAGGAGCCCCCCGGACACCACGCTCAGAAAACCCTGCTCCACGCTGAGGTCCGTCATGATCACGTCCTCCTTGGGAACGATGAGCAGAAAACCGCTGGCGGGGTTGGGCGTTCCGGGAATGAAGACCTTGTAGCTTTCCTTCAGGGACCCATCCGCGTCGGGGACCATGATGCGTTCCGAGGCCTCTCCGGTGATGAACCCCACAGACCTGCTGCCTTTGAAGGGAAACTCCACCAGCACCACCCGGGAATAGGAGAGGGGAGCGGGACCGAAGGCGGCGTCCATCATCTGCCGGAAGGCCCGGTACATGGCGCCGGCGAAGGGGATGGCATGGATGAACCTGCGCAGATGGCGGCGGGTCATCCTGCCCAGGTAGGTCTTCACCAGAAGCCCCAGGATCCAGATGAAAAGGACCGTCAGAAGGATGGTCCCCGCGGTGGTGATCTCGTCGATGTGGGGGACGGCCCTGTACTTCCCGGGGATGAGGGCGACGCCGAAATCCATCAACGAATAGACGAAAAGGAAAATCTTGTAGACGATGGCCATGGTGAGGAAGGCCGGGGCCAGGAGGAGCAGGCCGTTGAAGAAGTGAAGCTTCAGGCGGCGGAAAATCATTGCCCGCCTCCTTCGCCATTCCCTCCGGCCGGTGGGGCGGCCGCGCCGGTCCTCCCGTTTTCGTTCAGGATCCCTCCGGACAGGACCAGGCGCAGGGCCTCTTCGGTGCGGAGGCCGCATTCCATGACCAGTTCCTTCGGATAGACCATGAAGAACCCCGTGGTGGGAATCGGCACGGTGGGGATGAAGATCTTCAGATACTCCCGGTCCCGGTGTTCCCGGAGGGAGGGTTCGGCCGTGCCGGTGACGAAGCCGATGGCCTGCTTCCCCGGGTGGGGGAAGGGTACGATGACCGGACGGGACAGAAGCTCGTCGGACTTCATGAAGAGGATGTCGGTGACCTGATGGAGCACATCGTACAGGGAGTTCACCAGCGGGATGGAACGGACCAGTTTGCCCATCTTCCGGCGGACATAGCGGCCCATCATCGTTTCGGCGAAGATCCCCGCCAGGACGATGCACAGAAGGGCGCCCAGCACGATGCCGGATTCCACGGCGATTCGCAGGAGGGGAATCCGTCTGTATTCCCCGGGCAGGAACCGCAGCATCGAAGACAGGTAGCGGTACACCAGATGGAAGATCCGGAAGCACACCCAGGAGGTCAGCACCGCCGGGACGAAAAAAACCAGACCTTCGAAAAAGGTCGCTTTGAACTTTTTCATGTTTCCACTATACTACATAGCAGTATGGCGGTACACAACTTCGTTCCGAAAATGTACTACTACACCTTCGGCCCCCACGAAGCGGCCCTCCGGATCCGGGACGGAGACAGCCTGACGGCGGAGACCCGGGACGCCTTCGGGCTGGACGGGGACAGGCGGCCCGTCCCCCCCTGCATGCGGCAGGCCGTCCCCGGCGGGGCTCCCCACATGGCCAACCCCCTGCTGGGTCCGGTGGTCATGGAGGAGGCGAAACGGGGAGAGGTTCTGGCGGTCACCATCGACGGGATCCGGATCAACCGGAATTTCGCCGTCAGCAAGCAGAACGAACATTTCGGCTCCCTCACCGGAGAGGGGCCGGGCCGGCGGCTGTTGTACAACCCGCCGGTTCCCTCGGTCTGGTTCGAGTGGCCTCTGGATCTGGAGCGGGGCGTGGCGATTTTCGAGATGCCCAAAAGCCGGCGCCGGATCGAGGCGCCCCTGGCGCCTTTCATCGGCTCCATCGGAACCGCCCCCCCCCACGGGCGGATCGAAACATCCCTGACCCCCGGGGAGTACGGCGGGAACATGGACTACCGGGGCCTGACGGAAGGGGTCACCCTCTATCTGCCGGTCTGGGTGGACGGCGCCTACCTGTTCTTCGGGGATGTGCACGCCCTCCAGGGGGACGGTGAGATGAACGGCACCGCCCTGGAGACCGGGGCGGTGGTGACGCTGACCCTGAGGCGGGTCCGGGGCATGCGGGCCGCCTGGCCGAGGATCGAAACCCCCACCCACATCGAGGTGGCGGGAAGCGCCCGGCCGCTGGACGACTGTGTCCGCCTGGCCAACCTGGAGCTTCTGCAGTGGCTCTGCGACGGCTACGGCTTCGACCGGGTGGAGGCCTGGCAGCTCATGGGTCAGGTGGGAGAGATGCGGATCGCCAACGTGGTGGACCCCAACTATACCGTGGTGGCGGCGTTCCCGAAAAAATACCTGCCCTGACTCCGGACGGGTGACCCTGGCGGCCGGTCCGGGGACTCGGGCCGCAGGCAGGAATGTCCCCGCCCCGCCGCCGCCCCGGGGCGGCCTGCGCCCGGGGGCTTGTGCCTTGGCTGCGTGAACCCGGGGCGGCGGGGCTTGAACCCGGGCGGCCTGCGCCCGGGGGGCTCGTGCCTTGGGGGCTCCGCATCCCGGCGGCCCCGGCCGGGCCCCGCCCGTCCGGGGCCGCCGGCGCGTTCCGGCCGCCGCCCCCCTCTTACAGGGCCTCCTGCAGCGCCCGCCACATGACCTCGGCGGGGGGCTCTTTGCCCGTGTAGAGGCGGAACTGGAACAGCGCCTGGAGCAGGGTCATCCGGACCCCGGGGACGGCGGTGTGCCCCGCCGCCTTCGCCGCCTTCAGCAGGGCCGTTTCCCGGGGGAAGATCACCGCGTCCAGCACCACCCCGGGCCTTCCTCCCGCGGAGCGCCGCAGCAGCCCTTCAGGGGCCGGTGAGCCGCCCTCGGACCCCGCCCCGGCCATGCCCACCGAGGTGGCGTTGACGATCACATCCCAGTCCTTCTCCCGGGCCAGGTCCTCCGGGCCGCCGGCGCCGGCCAGCCCGAACTCCCGGGCCAGCTCCTCCGCCCGATCCCGGGTCCGGTTATAGATGTACACCCTCGCCCCCCTCTCCCGGCAGCCGTAGGCCACGGCGCGGCCGGCGCCGCCCGCCCCCAGGAGCAGGACCTTCTTCCCCGACAGGGGCGCCGCCTCCTGGATGGCGTCCGCCGCCCCGATCCAGTCGGAGTTGTAGCCCGTGAGGGTCCCCCCGTCGTTCAGCACCGTGTTCACCGCCCCGATGGCCTTCGCCACCGGGTCGATCCTGTCCAGGAAGGCCATGGCCGCCTGTTTGTGGGGTTTGGTGACGCTGAAGAACCGGATTCCCAGGGCCCGCATCCCCCGGAAGGCGTCCTCCAGATCCTCGTCCCGGGGTTCGAAGGCCAGATAGACGTAGGGGAGCCCCAGATGACGGAGCCCGGCGTTGTGCATGACCGGGGATCGGGAAGCCCGGTTGGGGTACCCGATGGTGGCGCAGACCAGCGTTTCGGCGTTGATGGTCATCATTTTTTCTCCCGTTTGGCGAAGAAATCCGCCAGGCGCCGGACGGTGTCGCCGGATGACAGGAGCACCCCCGAAGCGGTCTCCTCCGCCAGCTGGGACAGCCGCCTGTTTTCGGTGATCTGGGAGTTGACGATCTTCTTCACCAGCCGCAGGGACAGCCGCGAATTGGCCTCCATGGATGAGGCCATCTCCGCCACATGGGCGTCCAGTTCCCCGGCGGAGCCCACAAAATTGACCAGCCCCAGCCGGAAGGCCTCGGCGGCGTCCACGACCCGTCCGGTGTACATCAGCTCCTTGGCCCGGGCCGCGCCGATCCTCTCGGGCAGGCGCCGGCTGCCTCCCCAGCCGGGGATGAAGCCCAGGCCCGCCTCGGGGAGCCCGAAACGGGCGGTGTCCGCCGCGAGGATATAGTCGCAGGACAGGGCCAGCTCCAGGCCTCCCCCCAGGGCGAAACCGGTCACCACCGCGGCGCTGGGCACCGGAAGCTCCTCCAGCAGCCCGAAGACCTCGTGGCCCCGGCGGATCCAGCGGGAGATGCTGTCCTTGTCCACCAGCTTCAGGGCCTCCAGGTTGGCCCCGACGACGAAGTACTTGGGGACGGCGCTCTTCAGGAGGAGGAGGCTGAGCTCCCCCTCCCGGTCCGCCAGTTCCCGGAGCTGCGCCTCCAGCCGGTCCAGAAGCTGATGGTCCACCGTGGGGGGCTTGCCCGGGACTTCCGGGGTAAAGACTATTTCCGCCACGCCGCCGGTGATGGAAAGGATGGGGTTTGTTTTCATGTAAAGATCTCCCTGTCCATGATTTTCAGGTCCGGACCGACGATGGGTTTGAAGTCCATATGGGCCAGGATATCCTCCTCCAGGCGGATCCCCGGAGCGATCTCCAGGAGGTGAAGGCCGTCCTCCTTCAGGGCGAAGACCGCCCTCTCGGTGATGTAGAGCACGGGCTGCCCCTTTTTCCGGGCGTAGTCCCCGGAGAAGGAGATCTGGTTGACCCGGGAGACGAACTTCCGCACCTTCCCTTCGGAGGTGATGGTGATCTTCCCGCCGCCGATGGAGCAGGAGAGCCCCTTCACCGTGAAGGTGCCGCAGAAAACCACCTTCTTCGCGTTCTGGGTGATGTTGATGAAGCCCCCGCAGCCGGTGAGCATGGCGCCGACCTTGCTGGTGTTGACGTTGCCGTGGGAATCGGTCTCGGCGTTTCCGAGAAAAGCCAGATCCAGGCCGCCCCCGTCGTAGAAACGGAACTGGCTGTCCATGGGGATGATGGCCTCCGGGTTGTAGGCCACTCCGAAAGTCACCCCCCCCACGGGGGTCCCGCCCACCGCCCCCTGTTCCACCGTCAGGGTGAACTGGTCGATGAAGCCCTCCTCGGTGGCCACCGCGGCGATCCCCGAGGGCTGGCCCACCCCGAGGTTCACCACAGCGCCGGGGAAAAGCTCCTTCGCCGCCCGGCGGGCGATGACCTTCCGCTCGTCCAGCGGGATGGGGGGGATGCTCTCCGCCGGCACCTTCACATGGCCGCAGTAGGCGGGGTTGTAATGGTCCTCGGAGGTTTGCCGCTGCTCCGGGTCGACGACGATGTAGTCCACATAGATGCCGGGGATCCGCACCGCCTGGGGGTTCAGCGTCCCCGCCTGGGCCAGGTACTTCACCTGGGCGATGACGATCCCCCCGGAGTTCTTCGCCGCCTGGGCGATGGTGATCCCCTCCAGGAAGGCCCCCTCCTCTTCGGAGGTGATGTTTCCCCTGGTGTCGGCGGTGGTTCCCCGGACGAAGGCCACATCGAAGGAGAAGCGTGGCCAGTAGAGCCATTCCTCCCCGTCGATCTCGATGACCCGGACCAGGTCTTCCCGGGTGATCTCGTTCATCCGGCCCCCTTCGATCCGGGGGTCGATGTAGGTACCCAGGCCCACCTTGGTGATGACCCCCGGAGTTCTGGCCGCCACGGCGCTGTACATGTGGCCCAGGACCCCCTGGGGAAAGTTATAGGCTTCCACCTGGTTGTCCATGATGAGCTGGGCCATTTTGGGGGCCATTCCCAGGTGTCCGGCGATGTCCCGCTTCACCATCCCCGGCAGGGCCCAGTAGTCCATGCCGATTTCCTTCCTGTCCCCGATGCCGGTGGAATGCACCGCCGTCAGGTTCCGGGGGCTCCCCTCCCGGGCGAATCGCTCCCCCAGGGCCCGCATCAGCCGGGTCGGTTCACCCACGCCCCCTCCGGAGCCCTGGATGGCGATGCAGGATCCGTCCCGGACCAGTCTGGCCGCCTCGTCGGCGCCGATTACCTTGTTTTTCATTTTCATCCGCACAATCCTTGTTGAATTTAGATCGATTTAAAATCCCCGGGAAAAAAGGCGGCGGCCGGGGCCGCCGCCTTGGCCGGGGTCATGCCTGGAAGAGATCGGGCATGAAGATCTTCGGAATGAGGAGAGTCACATCGGGGATGAAGATCATCAGAAGAAGGACCAGCATCATCACTCCCAGGAAGGCGGCCACCTCCTTCAGCGGCGTCATGCAGTTGATGCCGGCGATCTCGCTGGTGATGAGGAGGCAGAGCCCGTAGGGGGGGGTGATGAGGCCGTAGGCCAGGGCCACGCAGCCCACCACGGCGAAGTGCAGGGGGTTGACTCCCACATTGTCCGCCAGGGGCTTCAGAAGGGGCGCGAAGATGATGATGGCCGGGACCGCGTCGATGAACATCCCCACGATGAGGAAGACTCCCACCACCAGGAGAAGCATCACCGACGGAGAGGTGGTGAGGGCCCCCACGATGGACACCAGGAAGGCGGGGATCTTGTAGTAGGAAAGGACCCAGGCGTAGATCGCCGCGGTTCCCACCGCGAAAAGCACTATCGAGGAGAGCCGGGCGGTGTCGGTGAGGAGTTCGACGAATTTCTTCATGTTGACGGTTCGGAAAATCGCCATGCCGATGAACATGGAGTAGAGCACCGCGATGAGCGAGGCCTCCGTGGGGGTGACGAAACCGCCCACGATGCCGCCGATGATGATGATGGGGGACATCAGCGCCAGGATGCTGTCCTTCAGGCTGTCCCAGACTTCCT
>JAKQWJ010000321.1 GCA_029562045.1 Spirochaetota bacterium
CGGAAGTAGAACTGGGGCCGATATCCCGAGAAGAACGGAGAGTGCCGGCCTCCCTCCTCCTTGGAGAGGACGTAAATCGTGCCCTTGAACTTCTTGTGGGGCTTGATGGAGCCGGGCTTGGCCAGGACCTGTCCCCGCTCCACCTCTTTCTTGTCGATTCCCCGCAGCAGGGCCCCGATATTGTCCCCCGCCTGACCCTCGTCCAGAAGCTTGTTGAACATTTCCACGCCGGTGACCACGGTCTTCTTGGTCTCCCGGATCCCGACGATTTCCACATCATCGTTGATCTTGACCATTCCCCGCTCGATGCGCCCGGTCACCACGGTGCCCCGGCCCTGGATCGAGAAAACGTCCTCGATGGGCATCAGGAAGGGGCGGTCAACGGCCCGTTCGGGAAGGGGGAAGTAGCTGTCCATGGCGGCCAGCAGGTCCAGGATGGGCTTGGTCTTCTCCGCGTCCTCGGGGTGCTCCATCGCCAGGAAGGCGGACCCGCGGATGACGGGGATCTCGTCGCCGGGGAACTTGTAGACCTTCAGAAGGTCCCGCATCTCCTCCTCCACCAGGTCGATGAGATCGGTGTCGTCCACCATGTCCACCTTGTTGATGAAGACGATCAGGGCGGGGACGCCGACCTGGCGGGCCAGCAGGATGTGCTCCTTGGTCTGGGCCATGGGACCGTCGGCGGCGGACACCACGATGACCGCCCCGTCCATCTGGGCGGCGCCGGTGATCATGTTCTTGATGTAGTCCGCGTGTCCCGGGCAGTCCACATGGGCGTAGTGCCGATTGGCGGTCTCGTACTCGATGTGGCGGGTGTTGATGGTGATGCCCCGCTCCTTCTCTTCCGGAGCGTTGTCGATGTCGTCGTATTTCATGACCTTCCCGCCGAACGCTTTCCCGGCAATGCTGGAAATCGCGGCGGTCAAAGTCGTCTTACCATGGTCGATGTGTCCGATGGTACCAACGTTAATGTGCGGTTTCGTTCTTTCGAATTTCGCTTTGGCCATTTCTGCCTCCTTGCCCTTTTTCGGACAAATGTAATTCTCGTTTTTCTCGGCCGCGGCGGGTTCTCACAAAACCGCGCCTCCGCCGGTCAATCGCCTGTTCGCAGCGCATCCGTGGGACGAGAAGTGCAGGGCCGATTTGAAGAAGGGGGAGTAGAACACCGCCGGACCCCGGAGGGTTGCGCGACGTAAGATCATGAAGCTGCGCCTCAGCGGATCTGTTCAGCCATCCTTTTCTACCACATCGCCTCTGGAATAACACCGGCCCTTCGCCGGGCCGGGTTTCTCAGAAACCCACTACACGGAAAGCCGCAGCCCCCCGTAAGGATGATTCGCTCTGCCATAATACCGGGAATCCGCGGCTTGGTCAATACGACCCCGCCGTTTTTTCGAATTTCCGGATCGTTTTTTCTACCAGCGGTAGTGGGCAAAGGCCTTGTTCGCCTCCGCCATCCGGTGGGTGTCCTCTTTCTTTTTGAAGGCCGAGCCGGCGCCGTTGAAGGCGTCCAGCAGCTCCGCCCCCATTTTCTGGCTCAGGGACTTGCCGCCCCTGGACCGGGCCGCCGCGATGATCCACCGCATCGCCAGGGCCTCCCGGCGGGACTCGCGGATCTCCACCGGAACCTGATAGGTGGCCCCGCCGACCCGGCGGGACTTGACCTCCACCACGGGCTTGACGTTGTCCAGCGCCTTCAGGAACACCTCCAGCTCCCCCCGGTCGGTCTTTCCCTTCAGAAAGTCCAAGGCTCCGTAGAGAATGGCCGCGCTGATGGACTTCTTGCCGTCCACCATCATCCGGGTGATGAACTTGGAGACCACCATGTTGTTGTAACGGGAATCCGGCAAAATGGTTCTTCCGGTGATGATTTTTCGTCTAGACATTTTTCCCCATCCCCTCTAGGCCTTCGGCTTCTTGGAACCGTATTTGGACCGCGCCTTCCGCCGGTCCGACACCCCCAGGGTGTCTTTGGTTCCCCGCACTATATGGTAGCGGACACCGGGAAGATCCTTGACCCGGCCGCCCCGAATGAGAACGACGGAGTGCTCCTGAAGATTGTGCCCGATTCCGGGTATGTAGGCGGTCACCTCCACTCCATGGGTCAGGCGAACCCGGGCGACCTTGCGGAGCGCCGAGTTGGGCTTCTTCGGAGTGATGGTCATTACCCGGGTGCAGACGCCCCGTTTTTGCGGACAGTTCATGAGGGCCGGCGACTTCGTTTTATAGTGGGAACTCTGTCGACCCGTGCGGATCAGTTGATTGATAGTCGGCATACTAAAACATATCTCCTATGGTCCTGATAGACTGAGGGTGATTCCGGACTCTACCGAAAGACCCGTAAAATGTCAACCGTCTCAATCGTCGTCCCCCTCCTCCTCGTCGGTGGTGTCGGCCTGCTGGACGCTCTGGAGTATTTCCTCCCGCAGAAGCTCGGCGTTCTCCCGCTCCTTCTTCCTCTGCTCCAGGATGAGCTGCATCTTGGCGTCCAGATCCTCCCGGTTTTCGTCGTAGAGTTTCAGGGCCCGGTATTTTTTCATTCCCGTCCCCGCCGGAATGGGGTGTCCGATGATGACGTTCTCCTTCAGCCCCCGGAGGTAATCCACGGAGCCCTCGATGGCGGCGTTGGTCAGGACCCGGGTGGTTTCCTGGAAGGAGGCGGCGGAAAAGAAGGAATCGATGTTCAGCGAGGCCCGGGTGATGCCCAGAAGAAGGGGGCGGGCCACGGCGGGCTGCCCGCCTTCCCGGACGACCTTGGCGTTCTCCTCATGGAAGCGGTGCTTGTCCACCTGCTGACCGAAGATGAAGTTCGTGTCTCCCACGGCGGTGATTTCCACCTTCCGCATCATCTGCCGGATGATGACGCCGATGTGTTTGTCGTTGATTCCCACCCCCTGGAGCCGGTAAACCTCCTGCACCGCGTTCATCATGTACCGCTGCAGGGCGTTTTCCCCCAGGATCTGCAGGATGTCGTGGGGGTCGAAGTGCCCGTCACAGAGCATTTCCCCCGCCTCCACGTGGTCTCCCTCCCGGATCAGAAGGTGACGGCCCATGGGAACCAGGTGCTTGTACTCCTTGCCGTAGGCGTCCTCCACGATGAGGACCCGTTTTCCCTTGACGATGCCCTTGAACCGGACGGTTCCGGAGATCTGGGCCAGAACGGCGGGGGTTTTCGGGCGGCGGGCCTCGAAAAGCTCGCCCACCCGGGGAAGCCCCCCGGTGATGTCCCGGGTCTTCACGCTTTCCTTCAGCAGCTTCGCGATGACCCGGCCGGCCTTGACCTTGTCTCCGTCGTTGACGTTCAGAAAGGCGGAACCGGGGATGAAATAAACCGCCAGGTCCTCCCCCTTTTTGTCCACGATCCGGACCCGGGGCTGCAGGCTCTCGCTGGTGTAATCGGCGATCTTCTTTTCGATGTTCCCGGTGTCTTCGTTGATCTCCTCCTTCAGGGTGGTTCCCAGGACGATGTCCTCGAACTTCACGACGCCGTCGAACTCGGCGATGATGGGTTCGCTGAAGGGGTCGAAGGAGGCGATGAGCTGGTCCGCCTGCAGGACGTCGCCGGGCTTCACCGCCAGGGTGGCGCCGTTGCGGATCCCGATCTTCTGCTCCTGGGCTATCAGGTAGAGCCGGCTCTTGTCTTTGGGAATCAGCACGAAGGCGGTGTGGCTGGCGGGAATTTCCGCCCCCTCCCTTTTCAGGAGGTTCTGGCCCTTGATGACCCTCTCTCCGTTCTTGATGTGGATCTTGTCCCCTTTCTGGAGCTCCACGGCCTCGAAGACCCGGCTGACCAGCACGTTCCCCTTCCGGGTGAACAGGAGGTCGCCGGTTTCCAGCGTTATGGTGGGGCCCTGGACCTCCTTGATCACCACCGGATAATTCAGGTGGACCCGGTTCTCCTCGGAGGCCTTCATGGCGGCGCCTCCGATGTGGAAGGTCCTCATGGTGAGCTGGGTTCCCGGCTGGCCGATGGACTGGGCGGCGATGATCCCCACCGCTTCTCCGATCTCCACGGTCTGGTTCCGGGCCAGGTTCCGGCCGTAGCATTTCTGACAGACACCGTATTTTGCCTCGCAGGACAGGACGGTGCGGATCCTCACACTCTCGATTCCCGCCTCGTCGATGGCCGCCGCTTTCTCGTCGGTGATGAGTTCGTTGACGTCGACGATGACCTCGCCGGTTATGGGGTGTTTGACCCGCTCCAGCGTGAAGCGTCCCTCGATCCGGTCCGCCAGGGTGTCCACGATCTCCTCGCCGTCCTTCAGGGCCCGGATCTCCAGCCCGTTG
>JAKQWJ010000033.1 GCA_029562045.1 Spirochaetota bacterium
CCACACCCTGCTGAAGGAGGGTCAGCCGATCGAACTCACCGGGCCCTACGGAGAGTTCGGCGTTCACGACACCGGGGCCATGATGATCTGCGTGGCCGGGGGTTCGGGGATGGCGCCCTTCAAATCCATCCTGAACGACATGCTGGAAAACGGGAAGAAGGACCGGGAGATCTGGTACTTCTTCGGCGCCCGGACCAGGAAGGACCTCTTTTATCTGGAAGAACTGGCGGAGATGGAAAAGAAGTGGGACAAATTCCATTTCGTCGCCGCCCTGTCCGAGCCCCAGCCGGAGGACAACTGGCAGGGGGAATCGGGGCTCATCACCCAGGTGCTGGAAAAGTACCTGACCACGGTGATCGACGGCGGCGCTCCCAAGGAGGGCTACCTCTGCGGAAGCCCGGGCATGCTGGACGCCTGCATCGCCGTGATGAAGAAGTTCGGAATGTCGGAGGACAAGATCTACTTCGACAAGTTCGCGTAAGCGTCAAGGAGGGATAGGACTGTGAAAATGTCACCCCAGTACATAAAGGCCCAGGCCAACATGAAGCCGGGGGTCATCACCTCGTCGGGCTTTCTCGGCGACGATGAACGGCCCATCCTGGACATCATAAGCCACGACGAGGAGACGATGCGGAAGCTGAACCTGGATTTCGCGGAGGTGGCGGAGGCGATGCACCGGATCATGACGGAGGGGCTGAAGGGTCTGGGAGAGCCCATCACGGTGGACGAGGTCCTCCTGGTGCAGGTCAACGACGCCCGGGGCTTCCTCCCCTGCCCCTTCGAGGACGGCATTTTTCGGAAAACCAACGTGGCCGCCCGGCTTGCCTCCACCGGGAGGCTCCTCCTGTATTCCGATCTTTCCCTGCACCTTTTCGAGAAGCACCACTTCCTCCAGGGGAGGGGTTCCCCCTTCCGCCTGGAACCGGAGGTCCTGAAAGAGGTTCTCCGCCTCTAGGCCCCCGGGGGGTCGCGACGGAGATGCGCCGGGCCATGCCGCGGATCACGACGAACATCGTCCTCATGGGGATGAAGCACTGCGGAAAAACGACCCTGGGCGCGATGCTGGCCCGGAGGCTGTCCCGGGAGTTCTTCGACCTGGACCGGGTGGTGGAGGGCATCGAGGCGGAACGTCTGGGGCGGCCCGTTACGGCCCGGGAGATCTACCGCCTTCGGGGGAAGGAGGCCTTCCAGGCGCTGGAGGAGCGGGCCCTCCGGGAAATCCTCGGGACGGGCTCCGGAGGCGCCGACGGCGTGGTCGTCGCCCTGGGGGGAGGAACCATCGAAAACGGGGCCGCTCTGGCCATTCTCCGGGAGGCGGGAATCCTCGTGTTTCTGGACGAGGACGAGGAGGTCCTCTTCCGGCGGATAGAGGCGGGGGGGCTTCCCCCCTTTCTGGAGGGGTCCTCCCCCCGGGAGAGCTTCCACGACCTGTATGAAAAACGAACCTCCCTGTACCGGGAGAGGGCGGACCTGAGGGTCGACCTCCGGGGGCTCGGCCCCGGGGAAGGCCTGGACCGCCTGCTTGAACTTCTATAAGGAGGCCCCATGGCGGGCAGCAGTTTTGGCAGACTATTCCGTGTCACCACCTTCGGCGAATCCCACGGCGGCGCCGTGGGAGTGGTCCTGGACGGCGTCATGCCGGGCCTGGAGCTGTCGGAGCAGGACATCCAGAAGGAGCTGGACCGGCGAAAACCGGGGCAGTCGGAGATAACCACCTCCCGCCGGGAGGACGACCTGGTGTCCATCCTCTCCGGGGTCTTCCAGGGGCGCACCACCGGAACCCCCATGCTCCTCATCCTGCGCAATTCCGACGCCCGGCCGGAGGCCTACGAGCCCATCAAGGACCTCTTCCGGCCCGGCCACGCGGATTACACCTATCTGAAGAAATACGGCATCCGGGACTATCGCGGATCCGGCCGGGCCTCGGGGCGGGAAACCGCAGGGCGGGTCGCCGCCGGGGCGGTGGCAAAAAAGATCCTCGCTCTCCGGGGGGTGGAAATCCTGGCCTACACCGTCCGGGCGGCGGGCATCTCCTGCCGGGTCTTCGACCCCGAAGCCATCGAGAAGAACCCCTTGCGGGCCTGCGATCCCCAGGCGGCCCGGGAAATGGCCGCCGCGGTGGCGGCCCTGAAAGCCGACGAGGACAGCTGCGGGGGAGTCGTGGAGTGCCGGGTCCGGGGCCTTCCGGCGGGGCTGGGCGAGCCGGTCTTCGACAAGCTGGACGCGGAACTGGCCCACGGCATGCTGTCCATCGGGGCCGTCAAGGGCATCGAGTTCGGCGCGGGGTTCCGGGGGGCGGACATGCGGGGAAGCGAGCACAACGACCAGATGGGCTCAGGCGGCTTTCTGTCGAACAACGCCGGGGGGATAATCGGCGGGATAAGCACCGGGGAGGAGCTTCTCTTCCGGGTGGCGGTGAAGCCCGTTTCCTCCATAGCCAGACCCCAGAGGACCCTGGACACCCGGGGGAACGACGCCACCATCCGGACCGAGGGCCGCCACGACGCCTGCATCTGCCCCCGGGTCGTGCCGGTGGTGGAGGCCATGACGGCCCTGGTTCTGGAGGACCAGTTCAAAAGGCAGACCGCCCTGGGCGTCTGACGGGAAAAAATAAAAACGCCGTCGGCCTTCGCCGACGGCGCGGGAGCGGCCGTTTTCGGCCGGGCCTCAGTCGATGGGGGAAAAGTCGCCCTTGGGCGCCCCGCACATGGGGCAGACCCAGTCCTCGGGGATCGCCTCGAAGGCGGTTCCCGGCTTCACGCCGTTGTCCGGGTCCCCTTCCGCCG
>JAKQWJ010000350.1 GCA_029562045.1 Spirochaetota bacterium
TGCCCCGAAACGGGAAACCGCTACGGCATGGCGGGCATCCGAGGTGACAGGAGAGGAGGCGGCGGCGAGGGTCCCTACGGCCTGCGCCTCTGGGAAAACGAGGACCTTGTTCCCCGTCCTGAGGATGTCTTCCAGGAGAGGCTTTACTGCGTGCGCTGGGTGACTTCCGGGGGCGAAAGGCTTTACAAGAGCGTCACCAATGCTGACCTTGCCCGGGAGGAGAAGGTCCTTTCCCTTCTAAAAGATCGTTTCACCGACTGGCAGGAGAAGGGATATATTCCGTCGATGAGAATACACCGCGGGGGAGATAAAACCGAGGAACCCATACGCACCCGGGGCTGGACCCATTGGCACCATCTTTTTCATCCGCGACAGCTATTAACAAATGGCCTTGTTGCAATGGAAAGCATTAATTCAAATCATGCGGCATTTTTGATTCTAGAGGTTGGCCGAATTGCTAATTGGAACTCAAAAAACTGCAGATGGTTACAAACACAGGGTGGAGGCATTGGGGGGGGAAAGGACACATTTGATAATCAAGCTATAAATACACTTTATAATTATGTTGTCCGAGGAGGGAAGGCCCTTGAGTCTGCTAAACTGGAAATTAAGGAATCAACCATAGCCCAAAAAAATCACATATTTACGGCCGATGCACGATTAGTCTCCCACACCGCCGACCTCTGGATCACCGATCCGCCCTACGCCGACGCGGTGAACTACCACGAGCTGGCGGACTTTTTTCTGGCCTGGTACGAAAAACATCTTCCCCGTCTCTTCCCGGAATGGTACGCAGACGGACGGGCCGCCCTGGCGGTGCGGGGGGCGGGGGAGGATTTCAAGCGGGGCATGGTGGAAATCTACACCAACCTGGCGGCCCATACCTCCGAGGAGGGCCTGCAGGTGGTGATGTTCACCCACCAGAATGCCGGGGTCTGGGCCGATCTGGGTATGATCCTCTGGGCCGCGGGCCTGGAAGTCACCGCCGCGTGGACCGTGGGCACCGAGACCACCAGCGGCCTGAAGGTGGGGAACTATGTGCAGGGCACGGTGCTGATGGTCCTGCGAAAACGCCGGGAGGAAAGGACCGTGTACCTGGACGAACTCTACCCCCTGGTGGAGGACGAGGTGAAGGCCCGGCTGGATGACATGCGCCGGGTGGACGATTCCCTGCGGCCCCAGTTCGGCGACACGGACTACCAGCTTGCCGCCTACGCGGCGGCTCTGCGGGTTCTTACGGGCTACGCGGACATCCAGGGGATGGACATTCGGCACGAACTCTTCCGCTCCCGGAAGAAGAATCAGAAATCCCCCTTCGAAGTGATTATCCACCGGGCCGTGTCCATCGCCGCCTCCTACCTGGTGCCCCGAGGCATCGAGAGCCATGTATGGGTGGGCCTTCTCAATATCGAAAGACTCTACCTCCGGGGTCTGGAGCTGGAGAGGCATGGAGAAATGCGCCATGGGGCCTACCAGGAACTGGCCCGGGGTTTTGGGGTTCCGGAGTACAAGTTT
>JAKQWJ010000039.1 GCA_029562045.1 Spirochaetota bacterium
GGGTTTCGTACCCCTCCAGGCGGCAGAAACGGGCGAAAACGTCGGCGCTCAAAACCTGGATGAGATTTCCCAGATGGGGGATGTTGTTGACATAGGGCAAAGCGGAGGTGATGAGTCTTTTCTTCATGGTAGGGAACTATACTTTCTGCGGGGAAAAGAATCAATGCGGAGGGCCCCGAAGGCCTTCCCGCGGAAGCCCTCGTCTTGACTTTGCCCGGGCTTACGGGTAGCTTGGGGGGGTAGCGCAAATCAGGGAGGCGATATGCCCATACGTGACGTAACGCCGCCGAAACTGCCCTTCACGCTTCAGCCCAAAATGATACTGGTCATCCTGGCTGTTGTCGCGGCGGCATCGGTGGTCATGAGCAGTTTCTTTGTGGTGGACCAGACCGAGGAGGCCGTGGTGCTCCGGTTCGGAAAGATGAACCGGATGGCCCAGCCGGGACTCCACTTCAAGCTGCCCTTCAACATCGAAAAGAATTTCAATGTCCCCACCCAGGTGGTGCAGAACATGGCCTTCGGCTTCCGCACCCAGCGGCCGGGACTGCCCACGGTCTACGACAATCGCAACTTCCCGGAAGAGTCCATCATGCTCACCGGGGATCTGAACATCGCGGATGTGGAGTGGATCATCCAGTTCCGGATCGTGGACCCCAAGAACTGGCTCTTCAACATCGAAAATCACATCAAGACCATCCGGGACATTTCCCAGTCGGTGGTCAACATGCTGGTGGGGGACCGGGCCATTCTGGACGTTCTGGGTCCGGAGAGGACCGCCATCGAAGTCCAGGGCCAGGAGCTGATGAACGACATCTTCCAGAGCTATCAGGCGGGCATCCGGATAACCACGGTGAAGCTCCAGAACGTGGTGCCCCCCAAGGGGACGGTCCAGGACGCCTTCGAGGACGTCAACAAGGCCATCCAGGACATGAACCGTTTCATCAACGAGGGCAAAGAGGCCTACAACAAGGAAATCCCCAAGGCCAAGGGGGAGGCGGAACAGCTGGTTCAGATCGCCAAGGGCTACGCCGCCGAACGGGTCAACCGGGCCCGGGGCGATGTGGCCCGCTTCCGCTCGGTGCTGAACGAGTACCGGAAGGACCGGAACACCACCCGGACCAGACTCTACTACGAAATGATCGAGGACGTTTTCCGGGGCGAGAAAAACGTGGACCTCATCGACAAAAACCTGAAAAATTTCCTTCCCCTGAAGAACATCGAATCCCAGGGGACGGCGGGAGGGGCCCGATGAAAAAGTCCATGACCGTTCTTATCGTTCTTTCCATCGTCCTGGGGATCCTCCTCCTGATGGGGCCCTTCTTCATCCTCGACGAGGGAGAACAGTCGGTGGTGGTGCGCTTCGGGGAAATCGTCAACCAGGAGACATCGGCGGGGCTCAAATTCAAGCTTCCGGTGGTGGACAACGTGGTGAAGTACTCGAAAAAGATCCTTTCCTGGGACGGAGAGCCCCAGCGGGTGCCCACCCGGGAGAACCAGTTCATCTGGGTGGACGTCACAGCCCGGTGGCGCATCATGGATCCCACCCGGTTCTATGCCTCGGTCAACACCGTGGAACGAGCCCTGGACCGGCTCAACGACATCATCGACTCGGTGGTGCGCACCACCATCGCGGAAAACTATCTCCGGGAGGCGGTCCGCAACTCCAACATCATCAACGAGATCAAGAGGACGGAGATCCTGACCCAGGCCGAGTCGGGAGACATCGAGGAGATCCGGGAGCTGTCCCACTTCACCTCCTCCCAGGCGAAACAGGAATCCATCCAGAAAGGCCGGCAGAAGCTCTCCGAGCAGGTCCAGCAGGAGGTCAAAAAGATCGTTCCCGACTTCGGCATCGAGGTCATCGACGTCATCGTCAGGCAGATCCGCTACTCCGACGATCTCACCGAAAGCGTCTACAACAGGATGATCAAGGACCGGAACCAGATCGCCCAGGCCTACCGGGCCTTCGGCGAAGGAAAGAAGAAGGAATGGCTGGGAAAGACGGAGAACGAGAAGCGGGCTGTCCTTTCCAAGGCCTACGAGGAGGCGGAAACCATCCGGGGAACCGCCGACGCTTAGGCCGCCAAGATATACACCGACACCTACAGCGCGGATCCGGACTTCTTCGAGTTCTGGCGTTCCATCGAATCCTACCGGGCCACCCTGCCCAACTTCCGAAAGACCCTGACCACGGACATGAACTACTTCAAGTACCTCTACGGTCCCGCGGGGCGCTGAGGGGGAAGGGTTTCCCCCGGGGCGGCGGCGGGCCCTGCCGGAAAACACCGCCCCGGGACAGACCCTCCGGCCCTTGCGGAAGCCCGCCCCCGCTGGTAGGATCCGCCCATGAAGGAAAAACTTCTGTCCGAACTGCTCCGGGCGGCGCCGGAGGCGGTGGTCCAGGGCGGGGACCCCCCGATCCGGGACCTGGTCTACGACTCCCGCCAGGCCCGGCGGGGGAGCCTGTTCTTCGCCCTGGAGGGGGTCCACACCGACGGCGAGAAGTACATCAGCGACGCCGTGGCGGCCGGCGCCGCCGCGGTGCTGGCCCGCCGGGAAGCCCCGCCCTCCTTCGACGGGGCCGCCTATGTCCGGGTTCCCGACCCCCGGGCGGCCATGTCCCGCATATCCGCCGCCATGTTCGACCACCCCGCTTCCCGGCTCAAGATCGTCGGCGTCACCGGGACCGACGGAAAAAGCAGCACCGCCTATTTCATCCATCAGCTTCTGGAGGCGGCGGGGAAAAAGTCCGGCCTCCTCTCCACCGTGTCCTTCCTGTCCGCAGACACCCTGGAGAAGAACCCCTACCGGCAATCCACGCCGGAGGCGCCCATAATCCACAGGGCGCTCCGGGAAATGCTGGACAACGGAAAGGAATACGCCGTGGTGGAGGCCACCTCCCACGGCCTCTCGGACAGGACCATGCGTCTGCGGGATGTGGACTTCGACGCCGCGGTCCTGACCAATGTCACCCACGAACATCTGGAGTTCCACGGGACCTGGGAAAACTACCTGTCGGACAAGACGAACCTCTTCCGCCGGCTCTCCATCCCCCGCTCCGCGATCAAGGGCTGCCCCGCCTTCGGGGTGGCCAACGCCGACGACCGGAGCTGGGACTTCGTCCGTCGGGAAACCCCGGTCCCCCTGGTTTCCTACGCTGTCCTGGCTCCCGAGGCGGACCTGCGGGCCACGGATCTCCGACCCGACATGACGGGAACCGATTTCCTCCTCCACGACGGAAAGGGCCGGGCGCCGGTGCGGATCGGTCTCCCCGGCGCTTTCAATGTGGAAAACGTCCTGGCCGCCGCCGCCGCCGTCGGCCGCCTTCTGGGGGTTTCCGCGGTGGACCTCGTCCCCGCCCTGGAAGCCCTGCGGGGAGTCCGGGGCCGGATGTCCCTGGTGGATCGGGGCCAGCCCTTCACGGTCCTGGTGGATTACGCCCACACCCCCGGATCCTTCGCCCGCCTCTTCCCCATGGTCCGGCAGTACACCCCGGGGAAGGTCATCGCCGTCTTCGGCTCCGGGGGCGAGCGGGACCGGGAGAAACGCCCCATCCAGGGGGAGATCGCCGCCCGCTATTCGGGGCTGGTGATTCTGGCGGACGAAGATCCCCGGGGGGAAGACCCCCGGGCCCTTCTGGAGGAGATCGCGGCGGGCTGCCCCGGGCTGCGCCGGGGGGAGGAACTGCTGATCATCCCCGACCGGAGGGAAGCCATCCGGGAGGCCTACCGGCGGGCGCGTCCGGGGGACACGGTTCTCCTGCTGGGAAAGGGGCACGAGGCCAGCATCATCGGCCGGGACGGCCCGGTTCCCTGGGACGAAATCCGGGTGGCGGCGGAGATCCTCGAAGAAACAGAGTGATTCTTTTCCGCTTCCGGGCTATAATCGCCCCATTATGAAGATACTGGTACTCTACGGAGGAAAGTCGGGGGAGCACGAGGTGTCCCTCAGGTCCGCCGCTTCGGTGGTCAGGAATCTCGACGCCGGTCACCACCTCCTGCTGGCGGGAATCGACAGGGACGGGACCTTCTACCTGCAGCCCGAGGATGCGGCGGACCAGGCCCGGCGCAGCGACGGCCCCCTGGAAATCCTCCGGGACCCGGCGGCGGTTCTGTCGGTGGTTCCCGGCCGGGGCATGAGCCTGGAGGGCGGGATTCTGGACCTGGACATCGTCTTTCCCGTGCTCCACGGGAGTTTCGGAGAGGACGGAATCCCCCAGGGGCTGCTGGAGGCCGCCTCCCTGCCCTACGTGGGCTCCGGAGTTCTGGGATCGGCCCTTTCCATGGACAAGGACAAGATAA
Source organism: Spirochaetota bacterium (assembly GCA_029562045.1). Classification (GTDB taxonomy): domain Bacteria; phylum Spirochaetota; class Spirochaetia; order DTKZ01; family DTKZ01; genus JAKQWJ01. The sequence continues at coordinate 4,302 of JAKQWJ010000039.1, forward strand.
AGCGGGTCTGGAAAGAGGCGGGACTCCCCGTGGTTCCCTGGCTCTCCTTCCACAAGGAAGATTTCGAAAACAACCCCGTGGCGGAGGAGGCCTTCCTGAACGCGGTGGAGAAGAAGCTGGGCTTCCCGGTGTTCGTCAAACCCTCGGGGATCGGCTCCTCCGTGGGCATCACCAAGGTCCACCAGCGGCATGGACTTTCGGAGGCCCTGAAAACGGCCTTCCAGTTCGACACCAAAGCCATGGTGGAGAAGGCGGTGAATGCCCGGGAAATCGAATGCAGCGTCCTGGGGAACCACGGCGTCCGGGTTTTCACCCCCGGGGAAATCGTTCCCAGCCACGAGTTTTACAGCTACGAGGCCAAATACATCGACCCCGACGGGGCCCGGCTCCTGATCCCGGCGGAACTGGACACCGACGAGATCGCGGCGATAAAGAACATCGCCGCCCAGGCCTACCGGCTGGCCGAGGCGGAGGGCATGGCCCGGGTGGACTTCTTCCTGGACCGGGACACGGAAAAACTCTTTTTAAACGAGATCAACACCATCCCCGGCTTCACCAGCATCAGCATGTTTCCCCGGATGTGCGCCTACGATGGGATGAGCTACCCCGAGCTGCTGGAGACCCTGCTGCAGCTGGGGCTGAAACGCCACCGGATGCGCAAGCTGCTGCGGTTCAGCTACCAGTGATCGATGGAGGACACCCGGGACAGGGGAAGCCTCTCCCGGAGTCCGGCCTCTTTCTCCTTCCCGTATCCCAGCGCCAGAAGCAGAACCACCCGCATGGAAAAGGGAACGGTGATGATTTCCCGCGCCTGGGTTTCGTCGTAGGTGGTGACGATGCAGGTGCCCAGACCCTCCCGCACCGCCTGGAGCATCATGAAGGAGGCGGCGAGACTTATGTCGATGGGATAGGAGAGCTGGCCGTTGGGCATCCGGTATTCGATGTTGGTGGTGCAGCAGGCCACCACCACCGGAGCGCTTCCCACATGCTCCTGACCGAAACTCGCCTTTTCCAGCAGCTTCCGCTTTTCCGGATCCGTGACGGCGACGAAACGCCAGGGCTGACGGTTTTTCGCCGACGGGGCCAACCTGCCCGCTTCCAGGATCCGTTCCAGGACGTCCCCGGGAACCTCCCGGTCCTGAAAATCCCGGACGCTGACCCTCTTCGCTATTTCGGGGAGGATTTCCATGATGCCATGATACACCAGATCCCGTCCGGGGCATAGCGAGGATCCGCGAAACCTTGACAGAGCCGCGATTTTACTTATCCTCCTGAAGGAATGATCCCTCTCCTGATCCTGGTGGGTCTTCTCCTCCCGGTCCCCTCCCGGGGAGATGATTTCGGCGCCCGTCTGACGGAGTTCCGGTCCTCCCTTCTGCAGACATCGGAAGAGGAAACCCTCTTCTATGTGGAGAAACAGGTCCGTCTCCTGGGTCTTTCCCCGGAGTCCCGGGATTTTTCCGGTCTTTCCGGCGCCCACTCCTTCTCCCGCATCGTCGAGGTCGCCGTTCCCGGGGACCATCCCTCCACCCTGATCGTCGCCGCCCCGGCAGGTCCGGACCGGGCCGGGGACCCGGGCTCTCCTGTTGTCCCGCCGGCGGCCCTGGCCCTGGCCCTCCTGGCGGACCTCCGGGAGAAACCTCCCATCGGCCTGCGTTTTCTCTTCCTCGGCGGGGAAGAGGGCCCTCCCCTGGGGAGCCGGCTCTTTTTGCAGGACTTCTTTCCCGCCCAACCCTCGGCGGTCCTGTACATCGATCTCCGGAACGGGGAGGAGATGCTCTTCCAGACCGGCGCCCGGGGAGAGGTCTCCCCGGCATGGATGGTGCAAAGGCTCCTCAGCGCGGTCTCCTCATCGGGGCTTTCCTGCCGGGTCCTGGGAGGCCGGAACCAGGCCTTCCGCTTCGGTCTTGCGGACACCCGAGGCCCCGCCGGAGAGTATCTGCGGGCCAACCTTCCCGTCATCAGCGTCGAAGGGGGCCTCCCCTGGCGCGGAGACTCCAATCCCGGGGCCTTCCGGGATTTCTTCCGGGCCTTCCTCCGGGAGAGCGCCGGGGGTTTTCCCGAAGAATGGGACCGGCACTACATTTTCTTCCCCCGCCCCGCTCCGGGTTTCTTGCTGGAAGAGCCCGCCCTGATCGGGGTTCTCCTGGTGGTTCTGGGTTCGAGTTTTCTCTACCCGCTTTTTTTCCGGAAACCCTTCCTCCGCTATCTGCGCACTTTCCGGCGAAACCTCTGGAACCTTCCCATCTTCTTTTTCCTGGTGGCCTTTTTTCTGTTCCTCGGAACCGCGGCGGTCCGGGGGATCGCCGCCCTTCGGGGGACGCCGGGGCTGCCCGACCTCTCCCCCTTTCTTTTCTTCGCCCTGAAGATTTCGATCACCGCCTGCGCCAGCGCCATTTCCTTTCACCATCTCAAGAAACTGCCCATGGCAAAAAACGGCAGCTTCTATTCGGCGGCGGCGATCTTTGTCCTTTTCATCGATGTGGTCCTCTTTTCGCTCTTCAACCTGTCCTACGGGCCCCACTTCGTCGGAGCCTACCTCGCGGCCATCCTCTTTTCCATCGTCAAAAAAAGAGCGGTCAAGTTTCTGCTGGTTTTCGCCGCGCCCCTGGGGCTGTACACGGCGATGCACGCAACCTTCAGTCTGCCCGAACCGGAGGTGGCACGGATCCTGATCGGCTCCCCCGTCAAGGGGAACCTTCTGACCGCCTTCATCCTGCTTCCCTTTTTCCTCATGCTTTTACGGATGGACCTCCTGATCCCGCACCGCAGGAAAGGAAAATCCGGGTTCATCCTGAAGATCTTCACCGGTTTTTTCGCGTCCACGGCGCTCATCCTTACCGCCCATGCCCTGCTGATGAACCCGTACCGGAAAAATCCGCAGCCCCTGGAAGTCCGGGAAGACATCGACTCCGGAAAGGCGGCGCATACCCTGAGCCTGTCCAGCCCTGCGCCCCTGGGAGACCTGGAGTTTTCCTTCGGCGGAGAGTTCCATTCCGTTTCCACCCGCCGGAGGACGGCGGTCTTCGATGTGGGGGGAACCTCCCCGGGCCTCGGGAAGTCCGTCCGGAAGCGGGGCTTCCTGGACCGGGAAACCTTCACTCTGCGCCTGGAACCTCCCCTGCCGGTGGAGGAGATGCATTTCCGGCTCCGGTCGCCTCTTTCCGTCCTGGTGTACGACTCCAATTTCCCCCACTCCCCGGACCTGTCCGGGAGGCAGGTGGAGTTTCACATCGGGAGGCGGCCGCCGGTCCCTCTGGACATCGTCCTGACCCTGCCGGCGGAACTCCCTGCGGAGGCGGAAATCAGCGTCAGGTCCTCCCGCCTGTCCCGGGAATTCTCCCTGTCCGGCCGCCCCTTCAGCATCCGCCTCTCCTCCACAGCCCGGGAATCGTTTATACTGAAGGCGGATGAGTAACCCGCCGGTATTCTTTCATGTCGACCTGGACGCCTTTTACGCCTCGGTGGAGCAGATGGACAATCCGGAGCTTCGGGGCCGCCCCGTGGTCGTCGGAGCCAGGCCCGGCGGCCGGGGCGTGGTCTCCGCCTGCTCCTACGAAGCCCGGGTCTTCGGGATCCGCTCCGCCATGCCCATCTCCGAGGCGTGGCGGCGCTGTCCCGGGGCGGTCTTCCTCCCGGTGCGGATGGGGCGGTACACCGAGGTTTCCCGGAAGGTCATGGAGCTTCTCCGGGAGTTCTCCCCTCTGGTCCGCCCCATTTCCATCGACGAAGCCTCCCTGGACATGACCGGCACGTCCCGCCTCTTCGGCCCCCCCGTCGAGGCCGCGGCCCTCCTGAAAACCCGCATCCGGGACCGGGCGGGAGTCTCCTCCTCCGTGGGTATAGCCCCCAACCGTTTCCTGGCCAAGATGGCCTCGGATTTCCGCAAACCCGACGGTCTGCACCAGGTGGACCCCGGGTCGGAGGAGGCCTTCATCGACGCGGTGGGCCTGACGAAGCTCTGGGGCGTGGGCGCCCGCACCCTGGCCCGGCTGCGGGAACTGGGGCTGGACGGGACGGACCGGATCCGGAGGCTGGACTTGAAGAGCCTGCAGAGCCGGATGGGACAGGCGGGGGGGGCTTTTCTGTACAAGGCCGTGCGGGGCATGGACCCGGGCCTCTACCCCGAGACGGCCAGGAGCCACTCCATCAGCGCCGAAACCACCTTCGGCTCCGACACGGCGGACCCGGAGCTGATCCATCTCGCCCTCCTGGATCTGGCCCACCATGTGATGCACCGGCTCTTCGACGAAGGCGGCAGTTCCCGGACCGTGACGGTCAAGCTCCGGTATGGGGATTTCACCACCATCTCCTGCCGCTCCACCCAGGGTCGCCCGCTGTCCAGCGCCGAGGAACTGCATCGGGTGGGGACGGAGCTTCTTGCCGCGAAGTGGGACCGCTCCCAGCCTCTCAGGCTCGTGGGAATCGGTTTCGAGGATGTCCGGGGGGAGGAAGAGCCGGTGCAGCCGGAACTGTTTCCGTCCGAGTTCGACCGGAAGGGGATCGTGGAAAAGACCGTCTTTTCCTTGCGGAAGAAAAATCCCCGGGGCGCCCCCGTCAAGGCCAGTCTTCTGGGGCGCAGGCCCCGGGGCTCGGAGGAGGATTAATTTTCCATGATGGTGATTTCCACCCGGCGGTTCTTTTTCATCCCGGCTTCGGTGGAATTGTCCGCCACGGGGACTCTGGCTCCCATGCCCCGATAGATCATCCGGTCCCGGGACCGCACTCCTTCCTGCAGCATGAAGGCGCCCACGGCTTCGGCCCGTTCTTCCGACAGCCGCTGACGCCCCTCCTCCGTTCCCGCCAGGGCGGTGTGGCCGGTGACCAGGATGTCTCGCTGGGGGTATTTTTTCAGGATCTCCCCTATCCGGCGGAGTTTCTCTTTCTCCCCGGGGGTGAGTTCGGCGGAATCCGCGGGGAACTGGATGTTTTCCAGCGTCAGGGTGACCCCCAGATCGTCCCTGCCCACCCGGGTATCGGGGATCTGCAGACTCCGGATATCCCCTTCGATCTCCCGGACCAGGAGGTCCCTGTCCATGGGGTCGGAATCCACCACATGGGCCTGGGCTGCACCCCGGTACTCCACCTGGAAGCCTCCGGAAAAATTGAAGACGAAGGAGAACGTCTCTTCGTAGGACTGGGGCCTTCCCCGGGAACTGTCCCAGTAAAGAAGCTGCTGGGAAGATCCCGAGATCCTTTCGGGGACCATAAGGCCCTTTTCTTCCTTGAATTTAGGGTAATGAAGCGGCTGGTATCGTAACGAGACCACCTGATACTCCCGGCCGTCCTTCATTTTGGAGCCCTCGTAGCGATAGCTCACGATCAGAGGGATCCGGACCGCCTCCTGGAGTCCGAAGGAAGCCCGGAAATCGTGGACCTCTTCCCCCGGAGCCACCCAGGAATCCCCGGGCCGCAGGTCCCGTTCGGGAAAAACCGGCACATCCCGGACGATGGGCATGAAATAATGCGGTTCGATGACGAAATTGCCCTGCGAGTCCCGATGAAACTCGCTGTCATAATACTGCCCCCAGGAAAAGACCTTCCGGGGTCCCTGCGCTTCCTCGGATGTCCGGTAGGTGCAGCGAAGAAAAGCCCCTCCCCGGTCGTCGGTTTCCCGCACTTCCACGGTGATGCGGTTCAAGATATCCGCCCGATGGGAAAACCAGCCGTTGATGAACACTTCTTCCTGGACGGTGGAAAGGATCCGGTACTTTTCCCCCGCCGTGTAGAGATACCGGAACTTTTCACCGGAAACGGCGGACGCCGTCAGCAGGGCCGCCATCAACCAAAAAAATCGCTTCATGGTCCTTCCCTCCAGAGCCATCGTGGGCGAAAGTTCGGATATCCTGTTTCTTGACAATCCATTCTACCCCATTTATCCTGTATTGTGGACGTTTTATGGGATTGAAGCGAAACAATTCTCCCGGCGGAGAGTCTCTCCCGGCGGGTCCGCCCCGGGCGGGAACGCCCTCGGACATTCAGAACGGCGGAGATGCGATCCGGCATGTCCTGGACAGCCCCAGAGACGCCGTTCTCATCACTTCAGCGGATTCGCGGGTTCTCCGGCAGTATCTGCCCGCCCTCTTCCACCGGAGCCGCCGGGAAAAGGGCGGAGGCGCCCTCCTCATCGTCCCATCTTCGGAGGCGGCGGCGGATATCCAGACCCAGGCCCGGGAACTTTCCGGGGGAACGGCGTCCCCCCCCCGGGTCCTCATCATCGGGGTGGAGGACAACCCCCGAAAGGAGAGCCGAAGACTATCCGACCCCCGGGACATTCTCGTGGGCACCCCGGAAAGACTCATCGACCACCTTCGGCGGGAAAATGCGGACCTCTCCGGAACCTCACAGGTCATCGTCCACTGTCCCGGCGACGGGGACATGAACGGCTTCGCCGCGGATGTCCGTTTTATCTATTCCCGAACCGGATTCAAACCCCGGACCCTGCTGGTCGCCCCCTCCCCGGGGAAGGACCTCCAGGATCTGCGGTCTCTGCTGCGCCGCCCCCGCACCCTCCGGCTCCCGGAAAGCGGGCCCTGTGCCCGATTCCATGTCGTCCCGGAGGGAGGGAAGCCTCAGGCCCTTCTGCGGATTCTTCTGGCCGGGATGTCAAACCCGGCCGGCCGATTCCGTATCCGCTGGTCCGGGGGTCGGGAGGAGGTCCGGCGGATGCTGGGGCGGTTTTTTCCCGCGTCGGACCTGGACCGCCGGGAGGACCGGGCGGGGAAATCCCGGATTCGGCTGGACAGCGGGAAAGACTGGACCCCCGGGCGGGGAGAGAGCCTGGTCTGCAATGCCGTTCCGCCCCCGGAGGCTTTCGACCGGGCACGGAGGGACCTGCGGGATTGCGGGAACCCGGGGCATTTCATTATAATTATCGAGGAGCGGGAACGCGCCGCTTTATTACAGTCATGGGGGAGCAGCGACGTGAAAATGGAAGAAAGGGACATACCCCGGGACGATGAAGCGATCCGGGGCCTCCTCAGGAGCATGGTGCGCAGGATAAAGGAGGAGGAGAACCCGGAGGAACTCAATCGCTACAGGAAGCTTTTTACCGGAAACGTGTCGATATTTCTCCGTTCTTATGTGGCCGCCTACCTGGTCAAGCAGTTCTTCGAAATCTCCGAGCGGAAAGGAAAATCCGGCGAGGCCGGAACGTTTTCCCCTCCCGGCATGACCACCCTGTTCTTCGGGGCGGGAAAAAACCGCAGACTCCAGTCCCGGGACATCGCGAATCTGATAACCGAAAAAACCCCCGACCTGGACCCCTGGGAAATCGGGGAAATAAAAATCCTGGACAACTATTCCTTCGTGGATATCGTCAACGAAAAGGCCCCCTCGGTCATCGAAGCGGCCAACGGGGCCACCCTGGGGGGCAGGAAGATCCTGGTGAACTATGCCCGCAAGAAGAAGGGCGGCTAAGGGATAAGCCGGGCCAGAAAGCGCAGAGCCAGAAGCAGATTAACCCCGAACCCGGAAAAAAAGAGCAGCACCGACAGGGCCTCCAGCCGCCTCGCCTGTTTCTCGCAGACCCGGGCGAGCTCCTCGGGGTGGCCGGGCGTCGCCACACACTCGACGAAAGGGTCGGAGGATTTTCCCGGCAGGCTGTCTTCCCGGTCGTCGACGATCCCGAACCAGAAAAAATCCGCCTCCTCCCCCGCCCTGGGCCTCCACCGGGAGGTGGAGCGGATGCTCCCGCCCCGGGCCAGGATCTCGGAAGCCCTCCCGTGATGCACCCGGCAGCCGTATCTTTCCCCGTCGGGAAGGACCACATCCCGGACCGGCTCCCGGGCGGCGGTTCGCGCCGCGGCCCGGGCCGCCCGTAACCAGGGCGCCCGGGCAGCGGTCCCCGCGGCGGCCCGCGGCCGTGCCTCCCCACCTGCCGCCCCGGCGGCGCGAACCGCCGCCAGGGTTCCCGTCCCGCCTCCCTCGCCGTGAAAGCGCAGGGGCAGCCGGACCAGGTCCCGCTCCGCCCGAAGCAGGCGGGCCCGGGCCCAGAGGCGCCGGTACAGCAGAAAGGCGAAGATCCCCGGAGGAAGGAAGGGCAGAACCGGAACCAGGGCCGCCCCCACCGAAAGAATGCCGGGAATCCGGGAGGGGGGATTCTTGAGGAAAAAATAGGTGAAAATCATGCCCGTCAGGGTCCCCGCCGCCAGGGCTGCAGGGGTGAAGGGGTTCCAGTACTCGTTCCGCTGACGCCCGTTCCAGACCGCCCGCCGGAGGATGGACTCCTCGTCCCCGTCGTAGAATATCACCAGAAGCTCCGACCCCGGCCGGGACCGGAACACTCCCCGACCGTCCCGGGACTCCAGGGATCCGGCGACGAAGACACGGGTCCCCTCCGGGAGGGACCGGACCCTGTCCCAGGAGACCTCCGTGGGAGCCTCCTCCGGCGGGGACTCCATGGCGGGGGTGTCCCCCGGGCCCTCCGCGCCCGTCGGGGCGGAGGGAAGGAGAAACACCTTCTGCCCCGTCATGTCCGCCGACAGGGACAGTTCCCGGTTCCTCAGCCACAGAAGGTCGTCGTCCTGAATCGCTTCCAGCGCGCCGATGAACCGGAACCGGCGGCCCCCTTCACCGGTTTTTTCCGACCGGAGGGTTCCATAGTCTATCCGGGGACAGGTTGAAGCCTCCACCAGGGCGGACCGGAACCTCCGCCACCGGGAACGGACGACAAAGGCGCCGAGCCCGGGCAGCAGGAGGTAAAAAAAGCCGGAAAATGCGGCAAGAAGAAGGATCATGCCCACGATGAGGGGCCTCCTCCCGAAAAGACTTGTCCCGTCGGGGAAAATCCCTTACTCTATATGATAACATGGTGGAGAGAATCGTAGTAGGGCCCCTTCACACCAATTGTTACATCTTTTTCAGCGCAAAAAAAGAGTGTTTCATCATCGATCCCGGGGGAAACTCGGATCTTGTGATAAAACGCCTCACCGCCCTGAACCTGACGCCCCGGCTGATGGTCTTCACCCACGGACATCTGGACCACACCGCCGCCGCCCAGGATCTGAGAATCCACTTCGCGACTCTGGGGGTCTTCGTGCAAACGGCGGTGCACAAGGCGGATGCCGTCTATTTCGGGAAAAAAGCGGAAAAGTCGCATCGCAAGAGCTTCATGGCCTTCGGCGGCGAGGGAGAGGCCCTATTCCAGGAAATTTACCGGGGGGTCCCCGATGCGGATATCCTCCTGGGCGAGGGGGACAGCATTCTGGCTTCCGACCTTCGGGTCATCCATACCCCGGGCCATACCAGGGGCAGCATCTCCCTGTACAGCGAGCGCCACGGCATCCTCTTCTCCGGGGACACTCTCTTCTGCGAAGGGGTGGGCAGGAGCGATCTCGACGGCGGCAGTTCCCACAGCCTGGTCCAGAGCATCCGGGGCAAGCTC
>JAKQWJ010000072.1 GCA_029562045.1 Spirochaetota bacterium
GACGCCACGCGGCGCCGGCTGAAGTGAGATTGCCTATGAATTCCGACGCGCAGGATTCGGGGCTTTCCCTGGAACGCAGTGATCGGCGGGGGATCTTTATTCTGCTTCTTCTCCTTTATGCGGGCTTTTCCGTTCCCTTCCTGTACCGGGGAACCTACCGTGATTCTTCTCTCAGACATAAAATGGCCTACTCCATAGAACATCCTCTCCTGCGGGGAATTCTCACCACCGAAGCCCGTGCCCGGGCCGTCTCGGAAGCTCTCCGGGAACTTGACAACCGGGTCCAACCCGGAGACGAACTCCTGGCTTTCGAGAGCATCCCCATGATTCATTTCCTTACCCGAACCAGACCCTATCTGCACAACAGCTGGCCCATGCTCTATCTGCCCTCGGAGTTTGAAAGAAATCTGAAGAAGGCCGAATCCCGGGAGGTCCCCCTACCGCCGGTTATTCTCGCAAGGACCCAGACGAGAAGCGGCTCCTGGCCCAACAGTGGAGCGGTGAGCAGGACGGAAACAGCGGTCCGGGACCGGGCCATCCTCGAGGGTTTTCTGCAGAAACACCGTTACCGGGAGGTCTGGGAAAATGGAGCGTTTCGGATTCTGATGCCTGATATGTAAAACGGAGCCGGTCCATATCGTCCGTTTTGTACTTTTTCAGTCTTTCAACAGCCCCTCATACACCCCCATCACCTTCCGGGCGCTCTCGTCCCAGTCGAAGAGGGGAAGGCGCCGGAAGCCTGCCTCCACCAGCCGGGCCCGCAGTTCCGGGTCTCCCGTAACCTGCGCCATGGCCTCCGCCAGCTCCTCGGGGTCCCGGGGGTTCTGCAGAATCAGGGCGGCGTCGCCCACCACCTCGGGGACGGCGAAGACATTGGAGGTGATGACGGGGCAGCCGCAGGCCATGGCCTCCACATTGGGCATGCCGAAGCCCTCCGCCAGGGAGGGAAAGACGAAGGCCGCCGCGGCGTTGTACAGTTCCACCGCGTCCTGGGTGCTCAGAAAGCCCGCCAGAACAACCCGGCCGTCCAGGCCCTCCCGGCGGATGAAGTCCAGTACCTTGGGGTCGTCCCATCCCTTCCCGCCGATGACGAGCGTGAAGGGTTTCTCCTCCCCGGCTGCTGTGGCCCGGTTTGAGAATATCTTGAAGGCCCGCAGCAGGGTCCAGGGGTTTTTCCGTTCCGAGAAGCGGCTTATGTGGAAGATGAAGGGGCCCCTTACCCCCAGCCGGGCGGGGGCCCGGATCTCCGCCGGGTCCAGAACCCGGTAGGCGGAGCTGAAGCCGTTGTAGCAGACGGTGATGTTTTCCGGCTTAACCCGGTAGCGCTTTACGAAAAAGTCCTTGCTGGTCTGAGACACAGTGATGATGTGGTGCATCCTCCGGGCGTAGACGGGAACCAGAAACCTCTCGTGGGCCATCTCGACGGCTCCGTAATACTCCGGCACCAGGAGCTGCTCCGCCCCGTGGATGGTGGCCACCCTTTTGGCGGGCAGGCCCCAGACGGGGGAGTAAAAGGTGAGGGGGGTGTGGTGGAGGATGTGGAAGGGGCGCTTCCGCAGAACCCGGGCGGCCGCCAGGGGAGAGCGGGGGATGATGAGTTCCTCCACCTCCCGGTAGATGGGGTTTTCGCTGGGTTTGTAATGGATGAAGACGAAGCGGAAGCGCCGGTTCATGGCCACCACCCGCTTCATGATCTCGTTCAGGTGGTGCCCGCTGCCGCTGGTCCAGTTGTCCAGCTGCTTGGAAAAAACCCCGATGACGGGCCTGTCGTTGTGCTTCCCCATGGGGATACTGTAGTATGAAAAAAACCAGCGGACAAGGGAGATCATGAGAGACATCACGGTACTGTCGCTTTTCGACCGCATCGCCTGCTTCCACACTTTGAAGCCCTTTCTTTTTTCCCCCCATTCCCGGCGCTTTCGCTTTACCGACTCGGCGGAATACTGTTTAACGAAGGACCGGAACCGGGTCCTTATCCTGGTGCGCCTCTTCCTGAAGCCCGACCGGGTGGACCTGGACCTTTTACGGAAGCTGCGGGACAAGTACGAGAGGCTGGTCTACTTCCACGACGACGCCGGAGGGGGCATTCCCCGCCTGGAGGTCCTGCCCTTCGTGGACCTCCTGTACCACAAGGCCCTGTTCCGGGACCGGAACCTCTACACCCGGCGGCTCTACGGCAAGGAGCTTTTCTCCGACTATTACCACGAAAAGTACGGGATCGCGGATCAGGAAAACCGGGAGCGGGCGGTCATCACCGATCCGGCGGACTTCGCCAAGCTGCGGCTGTCCTGGAACATCGGCATCGGGGACTTCCCCAAGAGGACCCTCCACCAGCGGGCGGCGGTGGCTCTGGCCCGGACCCTGGGCCTCTGGTGGGTTAGGCCCTTCTACAATCCCGAGCGTCTGCCCGAGGACCCGGTGGGGGCGAACCCGGGGACCCTGCCCATCCACGCCCGGCTGGGCCTCATCTCCCGGCCCTCCATCGGCTTCCACCGGGAACTCATTTTAAAGAAGATCGCCGGGAACCCCCATTTTCTCCAGGGGGAGGTTCCTCAGAAGCAGTACAACCGGGAGCTGGCGGCGTCGAAGATCGTTCTTTCCCCCTTCGGCTGGGGGGAGCTCTGCTTCCGGGATTACGAGGCGGTGCGCAGCGGCGCTCTTCTTCTGAAGCCGGACATGTCCCATCTGGAGACCTGGCCCGATGTTTTTGTCCCCGGCGAGACCTATGTCCCCTTCTCCTGGGACGGGGATGACCTGGTGGAAAAGGGGGAAGGGTACCTGGCGGACGACGGGGAACGAAAGCGCATCGCCCGGAACGCCTGGGAGGCCTACCGGACGCAGCTCCTGGGACTGGAGGAAAGGTTCGAATCCATCCTGGGGGAGATCGAAGGAGGACGGCCCTGATGGACAAAAAAAACTATTCCTTAAAAGAGATCCGGGCATCCCTGACGGAGGAGAAGCGCCGGGCCGACGGCTTCTGGACCCGCTTCGTTCTCCGCCCCTTGTCCTACCCTGCCGCCTGGCTGGCCCTGCGGCTGGGCCTCTCCGCCAACGCCGTCTCCTACCTCTCCGCCCTGGCGGCCCTGGTGGGGGGTGTCCTCCTGGCGACGGGGAGCAAGGCCCTGATGATCACCGGGGCCCTTCTCCTCAATCTCTTCGCCGTTCTGGACTGCGCCGACGGCAACATCGCCCGGGTGAAGGGAACCGCCGGCCCCTGGGGGGGCTGGGCCGACGCCCTGGGGGGCTACGCCGCCTATCTGGCGGCCCTCCTGGGTTCGGGGATGGCCTCCGAGTTTCTGGCGGGGAACAGCATCCCCGGACTGCCGGGTCTTTCCCTGCCCTGGGCTGCCGGGGGCTGGGCCCTTCTGGGGGGCCTCGCCGCGGGGGCCAACCAGCTCATGCGCCTGGCCTACCAGGGCTACCGGAATGTCCTGGGGGAGGCTGCCCGGGAGGAGATCGCCGGGGAGAAAAAGCTCAGCGAGAACCTGGGGGTTACGGGGATCCTGATGCCCGCCATCCTGATAGGAGTTCTTACCGGCTGTCTTCCCTGGGTCACCGCCTTCTATGCGGCCCTCTACACCGGAGGCTGCGCCGTTACCCTCGTCAAGCTGGTGATGAAGGTGGAGAAATTTTAACGCCTCGCGTTAAAATTGTCAAACAGGAGCGCTGCAGTATGACAACCTCAACCAGAAACGCCGAAAAGAAGTGCCGGAAAGACTAGGAAAATGTCAGTTCAGGGCGTAATCACAATTAAAAAAAGACGTATATTTTTTAGTTGATGTACGTACGTATTATCGATTATACTGGTATGGGAGGTGAAAAGTGGAAATTTCGGCCACCGAATTCAGACAGAATCTTTACAGACTTCTCGACCAGGTTGCGGAAGGCCGGGGAGAGGTGCTGATCAACAGAAAAGGAAAGAAAATCCGACTGGTTGTGGAAGGATCGAAAAAACGGAGCGACCGCCTGATCCCCCACGACACACTTATAGGGGATCCCCGGGATCTACTGGATCCCGACTTCTTCAAGACTCCCTGGGAGTGGAAGGAGGAGCGGAATCTTGAAGGTCTTTCTTGACACCAATGCGGTTATTTTTATTCATCTGGGAGAAAAGCGGTACTTGTCTGAGAGGGCTCTTGAGACCTTTGATGAGGCTGATGAGCTTTTCATTTCTCCCATGGTGCTTCTGGAGCTTCAATTTCTGGAGGAAATTGGCAGACTGAGATTCTCCGCTACTGAAATAATGGAATACCTTCAGGCTGTTCACGGTGCGGTTATAGATGATCCGGGGTTTGCCTTTGCAGTTCGAAAAGCGTTGACGCTGAGCTGGACCCGGGATCCCTTCGACCGGGTCATAACGGCCCATGCGGACGTTTTTGAAGCTCCCCTCATCACACGGGACGCGGATATCCGCACCCATTACAAAAAAGCGGTCTGGTAATTCCCGCTACAGGCGGCCGAGTTCGGTAACGAGGTCTCTCAGTCAGATCGCCCCGTCACCTCTTTATAAACCGTCAGTGTCTTCCCGTACATCGCATCAAAGGTAAAATTCTTCTCGTACCGTTCCCGGCCTGCCTTCCCCAGCTGAAGGCGCAGGTCCGGGGAGGCCATGAGTTCCCCCAGCCGGGTCCGGAGCGCCTCCGGGTCCTCCCGGGGAACGAGATAACCCGTCTTCCCATCCACCACCGATTCCCCCGAGCCCCCCACATCTGAAGCCGCCACCGGCAGGCCCGCCCGCATGGCCTCCAGGATGCTCCGGGGAAAGCCCTCCCACCGGGACGCCAGGACGAAAATGTCCGCGGCCGCCAGGCGCTCCGCCACATCCCGGCGCTGTCCGGAAAATACCACCCGATCCGAAATACCAAGTTCCTCCGCCAGACTCCGGCAGTCCTCCATGTCGGGGCCGTCCCCCACCAGCTCCAGGGTCCAGGACCGGTCCGGGAGGCCTGCCAGGGCCCGAAACAGCGTGGGATGGTCCTTCTGGGGCTGAAAGCGGGCGGTCATGATGAGCCGCACCGGGCCCTCCGTCCCGGCGGGGCGCAGGTCCGCCCGGAGTGCGGGGTCCACATCGGGCATGCCGTTGTGGATGACCGTCATTTTTTTCCGGGGGACCACCCGGCGCTGCATGGCCAGGTCCCGGTCGTACTCCGAAACGGTGATGATCTTCGCCGAGAGTCGGGAGGTGATCCGCTCCAGGGTTTCAACCACCGCCCGCTGTGCGGGGGAGATTCCTTCGGCGAACTGCCAGCCGTGGGCGGTGAAGATGGCGGGAATCCCCAGGCTTCGGGCCGCCAGCCGCCCCACCAGCCCCGCCTTGGCGGTGTGGGTGGAGACCAGGTCAGGGTGGATCTCCTTCAGAATCCGCCGGGTCTGCAGAATGGCGCCGGCGTCTTTCAGGGGATGGATGTTCCGCACCAGGCCGGGGACCAGCCGGAAGGGAATGCCCCGCTCCTCCAGCATCGTCTGGAGGTCGCCGCCGGAGCCCGCCAGGACGGTGACTTTTCGGCCTTCGGAGCTGAGGCGGAAGGCCAGGTCCCGCACATGGATCTGGGCGCCCCCGATGGAATCCGCCCGGGTGACGATGAAGGCGATATGCATATATGCAAGGTAGCCTCTTTCCGGTAGTTTATCAACGAGAGGAGACGGGAATGAAGATTCTTGTAACCGGCGCGGCGGGCTTCATCGGTTATTTTACCGCCCGGAGGCTCCGGGAGCGGGGCGACGATGTGGTGGGGCTGGATTCCCTGAACGACTACTACGACCCGGCATTGAAATACGCCCGGCTGAAGGAGGCGGGGGTGGATCCCCGGGAGGCGGAAGTGTACGGCCGGATGGTGGAGGCGGGGCCTGCATCGGGGGAGATTGCCGGGGCGGCGCCCCCGGTGAATGCCGGGCCTGTGGCGGAGGCGGGGTCGTCGGCAGGGGGAGCGTCTGGATCTGCGCCCGGGGCGGGATCCGGCGCCGCGGCGGAAGGAGGGGGCGGTTACCGCTTCCTGCGGCTCAACCTGGAGGACCGGGAG
>JAKQWJ010000112.1 GCA_029562045.1 Spirochaetota bacterium
GTGAGCCGGCTGGCGCAGCAGAAGGGTTTCGGAGTCCTGCTCTCCCCCGCCCGGGGGAATCTCTACTCCATCTGCCGGGACATGGAGATTCAGATGGTGATCCTGGGCACCGGCGAGGCGGAATACGAGGAGGAACTGGCCCGTCTGGCCTGGAAGCTTCCGAATCTGAAGGTCATTCTGCAGTTCAACAACCCCCTGGCCCATCTCATCGAGGGGGGGGCGGATTTTTTCCTCATGCCCAGCATCTACGAACCCTGCGGGCTGAACCAGCTCTACTCGCTGCGCTACGGGACCATCCCCATCGTCACCAACACCGGGGGTCTGGCGGACACGGTGGAGCGGTACGACGAGAAGACCGGGGGCGGCACGGGGTTCATCATCGACACGGCCGATCCGGAGAGCATCTACGCCGAGGTGGCCCGGGCGGTGGAGGTGTACACCCGCCGGAAGGACCACATCGAAAAAATCCGGGTCCGGGGAATGGAGAAGCATTTTTCCTGGAAGGAGTCGGCGGAGGAGTATCTGGCCGGCTACCGGAAGGGGCTGCGGCTGCGCCGGAGCTGACCCGGCGTCCCCCGGGACGGCAAGAGCCTCCCCGGGACGGCAGGAGCCTCCCCGGGACGGCTGATCCTGGACTCGGCGTGGCGGCCATGCCACTGCCCCGCGGACCGCGGCGCCGGCAGCCTCACCTTCATCGGAGGCGGCTCTCCCGGCGGGACTCTCAGCCCCGAAGGCGGCGGAGCTTTCTCTCCAGGCGGTCTTTCCGCCGGAGGAGGCCCGCTTTCCCGTCCGCGGGTCCCGGACGGTCCAGAAGCCCGTCGGTTATGGCCAGGGCCTCGTCCAGGGCCCCCAGGCGGTGTTCGCAGAGCTTCGCCAGCTCCACCCGGGAGTATTCATCCCCCTCCGGAGCGGCCCTCCAGAGCCTTTCCGCCTCCCCCCACATCCGGTTTCGTTTATAGAAGGCGGAGAGGGAGCGGAGCGCCCGGGGATCCCCCTCCCCGGCGGCCCGGAGCAGCAGCGAAAGCCCCTTTCGGGCATGGCGGGGCAGCAGCATGGACCCCAGCGAGGCGGCATCCACCCGTCCCGCCCGCAGGGGGTCCCGGATGATCTTCCCCAGATGGACGAAGAGGTGCACCAGGGATAGGACGTCCTCCCGGTTGTGCCGGACCACGGCGCCCATGGGCTCCGGGTTCCCCCGGGCAAGAAAATCGAAGTAGAGACCTGGAATCTCCGACCCCGGGACGTCTCCGGTCCGCCCCCGGCCCAGGATCCGGCTCTCCAGGGTTTCCAGCCGGCAGTCGGGGAGGATCCGCCGCCAGAGCCTCCGGGCGGGAAAGAGGAGATCGAACTGGGCCGGAAGCTCCGGGGGGAGGCGGTTCATCACCAGCCGGGTCCGCAGAAGGGGGGCGTCGAAGCTCCTGCCATTGTATGAAAGCATGTGGGATTTTCCGGCCTGCTCCCCCGCCGCCGCGGCCAGGAGATCGGGCTCGCCGGGGAAATCGGTCAGAAAGAACTGGGTCGCCGCGATCCGGTCCCCCTCCAGTGCGGCGAAGCCCAGCAGGAAGGCTATGGTGCCGGCGCCGCCGGAGAGTCCGGTGGTTTCGGTATCGTAGAAAAGAAGGTTTTCCGGATGGACGCCGGGGAGAAAAAAATCCGCCGCCACCCGGATGTCCTCCCCGGCGTCGGGGGGAAGGGGAAGGGTTTCCGCCCGGCGGTACAGGTGTTCTTCCATTTTTTCCCAGCCCGGAAGGAAACCCGAGGGTCCCCGGCGGGATGCGCCGGACCGGGGCCGCGGCGCCGCAGGTCCCGGCGGGTCCGGCCCGGCCCCGGCGGAACCCGGCCCGGCGCCGGCGGGGCCTTCCCCCCGGCGGAGGTTCCGCAGCCTGTCCCGCAGCGACGACACCCCGCCCCCCGTCAGCCCCGGAGAAGGGCGGCCAGGTAGGACAGAAGGGCCGCCTTGGGGTTGCCCGTCACCTCCCGGCCCGCGTCCCGGGGGCCGATGCAGGAGGGGCAGCCCTCCTCGCAGGGGCAGGTGGAGACCAGGTCCGCCGCGGCCTCCAGCATGGAGGGGAACTTTTCCTGGAACTTCTCCGCCAGCCCCGTCCCGCCGGGGTAGGAATCGAAGAAGTACAGCGCCGGAGAGCCGAAATGAGGGTCTTTCAGGCGTTCCGAGACCCCCAGGTCCCGGAGATCGCAGAGGAGAAACACCGGAGCCACGGTGCGCAGCAGGGAGCCCAGCCCCGCCACGATCTGGGCCGTTTCCTCCTCGGTCCTTTCCCCCAGGAGCATCCCCGCCCGATCCTCCCGGTGGAAGATCAGGGTGAAGGCCCGGGTATGCATCTCCTCCTCCGGCAGGGCGATGTCCCCGTAACCCACATTTTCGTGGCTGTGAAAACGGATCTTCTTGAACTTCGTCACCTGCGACCGGACCAGGATGTCCCCCAGAACGAAGCGGAAATGGGGGACCCTCCCCTCCTCGTCCTCCAGAAGGACCTTGATGTCCCGCTTGACGATGCCGTCGGTGTAGTAGTTGACCCTTCCCTCCTCCACCTCCGCCCGCCTCTCCTGCAGATCCAGCAGCCTGACCAGATACTGGACCCCCCGATGGATGTACACCGCGTTGGGGAAAAGCATCTCCTTCGCCGAGGGGCGGTCCATCTCGCCGATGACCTGGTTCCGCCCCCCGGTGACGTCGACGGTCACCACATTCTCGCTGGTGGCGCTGCGCAGCGACACCCCCTCCGCCGGATAGGAGCGGTCCGCCCAGTACCAGACCCCCCGGGTCCGGCGGACGGTGCCCTCCTCTTCCAGGCCCTCCAGCGCCGCCTCGGCGTCGGAGCCGAAGGCCTCCCCTTCCGGGAAGGGCAGTTCGAAGACGGCGCAACGCAGGTGGTCCGTGACGATGTAGGGGTTGTCGGGATCGATGAAGCCGTCCTCGGCGGACCGCCGGAAAAAATACTCCGGGTGCTTGACCATGTACTGGTCCAGGGGAGAGGCGGAGGCGATGAGCACCGCCAGGGAGAGGCTTTGCCGCCGTCCCGCCCGTCCCGCCTGCTGCCAGGAGGATGAGATGGAGCCGGGAAAACCCGCCAGCACCGCTCCGTCCAGCCCGCCGATGTCGATGCCCATCTCCAGGGCGTTGGTGGAAACCACCCCCGCCACCTCGCCGGAACGGAGCCCCGCCTCGACGGCCCTCCTCTCGTTGGGGAGGTAACCTCCCCGATAGGATTCCACCCGGATCCGGGAGTGGTCGGTGTACATGTTGGCCAGCTTTCCGTTGATATAGGAAGCAATGAGTTCCGTCTGGATCCGGGAGCGGGAAAAAACGATGGTCTTGACCCCGCCCCGCAGGAGGCGCAGGGCCAGCCTCTGGGATTCCAGCACCACTCCCCGGCGGATTCCCTGCACCGGGTCCAGCAGGGGGGGGTTGTACAGCACCAGATGCTTCTCCCCCGAGGGCGCTCCGTTCTCGTCCAGAAGGTCCAGATCCTCCCCCAGGATCCGGCGGGAGAGCTCCTGCGGGTTCCCGATGGTGGCGGAGCAGCAGA
>JAKQWJ010000113.1 GCA_029562045.1 Spirochaetota bacterium
CCGCCGCTGGCCCGGTTCGCCCTGGAGTTGCGGGCGCCGGAGTTCTTTACTCTGGCGGTTTTCGGCCTCACCATCATCGCCGGAGCCTCCAGCAAGAACATTCTGAAAGGCCTCATCACCGGGGTGATGGGGGTCTTCATCTCCCGGGTGGGGGTGGACGAAATCTGGGGCGTCAGCCGGTACACCTTCGGGACCAATTTCCTCATGAGCGGCCTGTCCCTTCTGCCGGTTCTGGTGGGGCTCTTCGCGCTGTCCCAGATCTTTTACGATCTTCCCGGGGCCATCCGGGGAGAGGAAACCATCAAACAGAACATCGGAAGCATTCTTCCGTCCAGGGCCTACATGAAGAGGATCGCCGGGCCCATCCTGGTGGGCTCCGTCATCGGCACCATCATCGGCATCATCCCCGGGACCGGCGGGGCCATCGCCTGCTTTCTGGCCTACGATCTGATCAAGCGCTTTCATAAAAACAAGGACCAGTGGGGAACCGGGGTCCCCGAAGGCATCGCCGCCCCGGAGTCGGCCAACAACGGCACCACCGGGGGGGCCCTGGTGCCCATGCTGTCCCTGGGGATCCCCGGAGACGCGGTCACCGCCGTCATGCTGGGCGCCCTGATGCTCCTGGGGGTACGGCCCGGGCCCATGCTCTTCGTGGAGGACATGGAGTCGATCTACACGCTGTTCTCCGCCTTCATGCTGATGCAGCTGATAATCCTGGCTCTGGGGCTGGGGGGAATCAAGATCTGGCCCCGGGTGCTGGACGTTCCCCAGAGGATACTGATGCCTCTCATCGTGGTGGCCTGCTTCCTCGGAGCCTATACCCTGGCCAACAACCTGAACGACGTGATGACCGCCCTGATCTTCGGAGTCATCGGCTACTTCATGCGCAAGTACGACTACCCCGCGCCGCCGCTGATCCTGGGGCTCATCCTGGGGCCCATGACCGAAGAGAACCTGAACCGGGCCCTGCTGGTTTCCGAGGGGAGCTGGTCCTTTTTGTTCGACAGCATCATCTCCACGGGCTTTCTGGTGGTGTCGGTGATATCCCTCGTCGTTCCGATCCTGACGGAGTTGTGGAAACGCTACAGGAGCCTCAGGCCGGCGGGGGCTTCCCGGTGACGCGCCGGAAGGAGAGTCAGGAATGAAAGAATATCTGGGAGACGATTTTCTTCTCCGGAACGAACCGGCCCGGACGCTGTACCACGAGTACGCCCAAAAGATGCCGATTTTCGACTACCACAACCACCTGATACCCCGGCAGATCGCCGAGGATATGAAGTTCGAGAATCTGGCCAAAATCTGGTTCGACGGGGACCACTACAAGTGGCGGCTCATGCGGGCTCTGGGGGTCGACGAAAGACTCATAACCGGAGACGCGTCGGACTACGAGAAGTTCATGGCCTGGGCGAAGACGGTTCCTTACACCATAGGCAACTGCCTGTACCCCTGGACCCACATGGAACTGAAGAATCCCTTCGGCATCACCGGCCGCCTCTTCGGACCCGACACGGCGGAGGAGGTCTGGAGGATCACGGAAGAAAAACTGAAAAAGGACGAGTTCTCCGTCTGTTCCATCATCCGGCGGATGAATGTCAAGGTCATGTGCACCACCGACGACCCGGTGGACGATCTGGAACAGCACCGGCTCATCCGGGAGCGCCATCAGGGTTTTGTGGTGGTCCCCACCTTCCGGCCCGACAAGGCCCTGGACGCGGAAAACCCTGCGGCCTGGAACCTCTATCGGGAAAAGCTCGCCGCCGCGGCGGGGATCCCCATCCGGTCCTTCGAGGACTTCATCGGGGCCCTGGAAAAAAGGCACGAGTTTTTCCATTCCATGGGGGCCCGGGCCACGGACCACGCCCTGGTCCACCCCTTCGCCGAGGAAGCGGGCCCCGACCAGCTGGAGAAGATCTTCCGCCGGCTTCTGGCGGGGGAGAGCCTCCAGGAGAGGGAACTGCTGCAGTTCAAAACCGCGGGACTCCGGGAGGTGGGAAGGATGAACCACCGCCGGGGCTGGGTCATGCAGCTCCATATGAGCGCCATCCGGAACAACAATACCCGGCAGTTCAGGCTCCACGGGCCCGACTCGGGTTACAACTCCATGGGGGATGCGCCCGTGGCCGCGCCGCTGGCCCGGTTCCTGGACCTGCTGGACCGGACCGACGAGCTGCCGAAGACGGTCCTGTTTACGCTGAACCAGGGGCAGAACGACGTCCTGGCGGCCATGACGGGGAACTTCAACGACGGGGTGACCCGGGGCAAGATCCAGTTCGGCGCGGCTTGGTGGTTCAACGACCAGAAGGACGGCATCGAGCGGCACCTGGTGTCCCTGGCCAATATGGGGATGATGTCGGTCTTTATCGGGATGCTCACCGATTCCAGAAGTGTCTTTTCCTTTATCCGCCACGAGTACTTTCGAAGGATCGTCTGCAACCTCATCGGAAAATGGATCGACGAAGGGGATCTTCCCCGGGACCTGCCCCATATCGGGGGCATCGTCCGGGATATCTGCTACAACAACGCCCAACGGTATTTCGGGATCGAAGCGCCGAAATGACAGGGGGCCCGGGCGCCGTGCCCGGCCCTTACGGGCCCGGGGCCCCGGATCTCGGATCCGGGGTTCAGTCCGGGCCCCGGGGCCGCCCTGAGGTCCCGGGGTTGCCCCGTCTGGCCGCTTGAACCGGCTGCTCCGTGGGCGCTCCGTCTGGCCGTCGGAGCCGGCCTGAGATCCCGGGGCCGCCCCGCGTGACCGGCGGAACCCCAGGTCCCGGGGCCGTCCGGCCTCCGGCGCCGGACCCGGGTATCCCGGCGGGGATTGCCCGGCATCCGGGGCGGCGGCTCCGGGTTCTATCCCCGGGTATCCCAGCCCGGAAGGGTCCGGCCGGGCTCCGGTGAGGGCTCCGTCAGCTTTCCGTACAGCTCCGGCCGCCGGGCCTTCAGGTAGCGCCGCCCCGGGGCATCGGTCAGTTTTTCCGGCACACAGAGCCCCACCACCACCTCATCGTCCAGACCGCGGCATTCGGCGACGATCTCCCCATAGGGGTCCAGGATCATGGAGGCCCCGCCCCGGATCTGGTCGTCGTCCACGCCGATGGGGTTGGTGAAAACACCGTAAACGCCGTTCTCGTAGACCCGGGCGGGGAGCCAGCGCATGAGCCAGCCCCGGCCCTTGGGGCCGTCGAATTCCATCCTCAACGGCGCCGGGTCCCGGCGGCGGTTGTCCCAGAGTCTTCTGTCCACCAGACCCCGGCCGGGCATGGGAGAGGGGAGACAGCCCGTCACATGGGGCATGAAGATGAGCTCAGCCCCCATCATGGCGGTGATCCGCACATTTTCCGGCAGGTTGTTGTCGTAGCAGATGAGGATCCCGCACCTCACCCCCAGGAGATCGAAAACCAGATACTCCGATCCCGAGCTGAGGTGGGGATTGATGAAGGCGTGGAGCTTCCGGAACCGGGCAAGGAGTTCCCCCTCATGAAGGCAGACATAGGTGTTGTAGAGCCTCCCCTCCCGGTCCTTCTCCAGAAGGCCCGCCAGGATGGCGGCGCCGGTTTCCCGGGACAGGTCTCCCAGGGCCCGGATGCTGGGGCCGTCGGGGACGAACTCCGCCAGATCCAGAAGGGCCGCCTTGTCCAGCTTCCGTAAAAAGGTGTAGCCGGTGATGGAGCACTCGTGAAAGGACACGGCCTGGGCCCCCCGGGCGACGGCGGCGGCGCTGAGCTCGCCTATCCGGGCCAGGTTGTAGGCCTTGTCCCCGTCCCGGGCCTCGAACTGAGCGGCCCCTATTGCGATGTCACGCATCCCCGCTCTCCAGCCCCGCCAGAACCCCAGCCCGAGCCCAGAGTTTTTTATCCACGTAGATCCCGTCCCGTTCCGCCCTCTCCAGGGCCGCCGCGGCCTTCTCCCCCGGGAGCCGGACCGACTGGAAGCCGTCCCCCGGCGGGCAGGCCAGGACCGCCGACAGGACCGCCTCCACCGCCTCGCCGGTCCGGGCCGCGGGGTGGAGGAGGCCGGGGTCGATCATCAGAAGGAGGAGGCCGTAGTCGGCGGCCTTCTCGGGAACCGCCGCCGCGCCCATGAGGGGGCCGCAGAGGAGCTGGACCATCAGGGCCAGGGCGGAGCCTTTGTGCCCCGCCGCGGGGAGAAGGGTCCCGCCGTCCATGACCGCCGCCGGGTCCGTGGTGGGCCGTCCCTCCCGGTCCAGGGCCGAATCCCGGGGGATCGTCTTCCCCGAGGCCCGGGCCACCGAAACGGCCCCGAAGGTGGTGGCGGCGGGGGAAAAGTCCACCACCAGGGGACCCGCGCCGGCGCGGGGAAGGCCCAGGGCCACCGGGTTGGTCCCCAGAACGGCCCGCCCCCCGCCGTGGGGGGCCATCAGAGGAATGCAGTGGGCGGCGGCCAGGCCCCAGAGCCCCTCCCGGGCGATGCGCCGGACAAAGAAACCCAGCATGCCGCTGTGGCCGCAGTTCCGGACCCCCGCCAGACAGAGACCCGAAGAACGGGCGGTCTCCACTCCCCGGGCCACCGCCACCAGGCCGGGGTGGTAGGCCATGTGCCGGGCCCCGTCGATGCCCAGGAAGGAGGGCCCTTCCCGGTAAACCGAAACGGCGCCGGGCTTCTTTTTTATCGTCTCGTCGCAGACATAATCCACCCGGACCAGGCCGTGGGTCTTTTTTCCCGCGCATTCCGCCTCGGTCAGGGAGTCCGCCGCGGCCCCCGCGGCTTCCGCCGGAAGCCCCGCGCGGGTGAAGGCGGCCCGCATCCGGGAGTGAAGCTCGGGAACCCGAACATGCACCTGGTCGCTCATCTCCTGCCTCCCGGGCGGTCAGTCGCCTTTTTTTTCTTCCAGTGCCGCGTGGGCCGCCGCCAGCCGGGCCACCGGGACCCGAGGTCCGGAGCAGCTCACGTAGTCCAGACCCAGTTTGTGACAGAAGATGATGGATTCCGGGTGGCCTCCCTGCTCGCCGCAGATGCCGATCTCCAGGTCCGGCTTCGTTTCCCGTCCCCACTCCACCGCGATCCGCATCAGGCGGCCGACGCCCCGGCGATCGATCCCCTCGAAGGGGTTCTCCTGTAAAATGTTCTTCTCCGCGTAGAGGGGAAGGAATTTGTTCTCCGCGTCCTCCCGGGAAAAGGAGAAGACCGCCTGGGTCAGGTCGTTGGTCCCGAAACTGAAGAACTGCGCCTCCCTGGCCAGTTCCCCCGCCCGCATGCAGGCCCGGACCACTTCGATCATGGTGCCGAACTTGAAGTCCGGACGGAACCCGTAGGCTGCTTCCACCCCCTCCAGAACCTCCTCCAGGTATTTCTTGACCTGTTTCAGCTCCTGGGCGGTGCAGACCTGGGGCACCATGATCTCCGGCCGGACGTCCAGGCCCTCCTTCCGGCACTCCGCCGCGGTTTCCAGGATGGCCCGGATCTGCATCTTGTAGATTTCCGGATAGGTCAGGCCCAGGCGCACCCCCCGGTGGCCCAGCATGGGGTTCACCTCCTGGAGTTCCCGGACCTTCTTCAGCATCAGTTCCTTCTTGATGATGGCCTGATCGATGAGTTCAACCCCTCTGTCGTCGAAGGGAAGATGAGGCTGTTCCCCCAGCAGGGCGTCGGCGTGCAGAAGGCGGAAGCTGGCGTAGAGCCGGCCCACCCCCTGGGCGGTGGTCTTCAGGTGCTCCAGCTGCCGCAGTTCCTCCCGCAGCTCGTCGGGGGTGGGGAGAAACTCGTGGATGGGCGGGTCCAGAAGCCGGACCGTGACGGGTTTGCCCGCCATGGTGGTGAATATTTCCTTGAAGTCCCCCTTCTGGATGGGGAGAAGTTTGTTCAGCGCGTTCTGCCGCGCCGTCACCGTTTCGGCCAGGATCATGTCCAGCACGATGGGAAGCCGTTCCAGGGCGTTGAACATCCTCTCGGTGCGGCAGAGCCCGATTCCCATGGCTCCGTACTCCAGGGCCTTCAGGGCGGTGTCGGGGGTGTCGGCGTTGGCGTAGACCTTCAGGCGGGCGGCTTCGTCGGCC
>JAKQWJ010000122.1 GCA_029562045.1 Spirochaetota bacterium
CCATGCGGGCGCGTGGATTGAAACACCGGAGAGCAGTTTGACCCGAGTCAGCGACGGGTCGCGCCCCATGCGGGCGCGTGGATTGAAACGCGGCAGTCCCGTCCCATGTCACGCCAACATGGGTCGCGCCCCATGCGGGCGCGTGGATTGAAACGCTGCGCAGACCAGAACCCTAAGAGAGTTCCGATGTCGCGCCCCATGCGGGCGCGTGGATTGAAACGCGAATTGCCTTAACACCACCTCCGGCATCATAGAGTCGCGCCCCATGCGGGCGCGTGGATTGAAACCGGGCAACCCGCCGGACTACAGCAGAGCCCTGCGTCGCGCCCCATGCGGGCGCGTGGATTGAAACTTGAATCGCAAATGCAGGGATGCCCCATTCTCCAAGTCGCGCCCCATGCGGGCGCGTGGATTGAAACCTGTCACGCTCGATGGTATAGAGTTGGAACTGACGTCGCGCCCCATGCGGGCGCGTGGATTGAAACAAAGGATCAGGCTAGGGATTTAGAGAAAGCCGAAAGTCGCGCCCCATGCGGGCGCGTGGATTGAAACCATACCATCGAGCGTGACAGCAATTTTTTTTGCGTCGCGCCCCATGCGGGCGCGTGGATTGAAACGCGGGACGGGGTTGTCATGACCGACTCCGAGCGGTCGCGCCCCATGCGGGCGCGTGGATTGAAACCAGTAGCAACTCATGCGATAACGCCTTCAGGGTTAGTCGCGCCCCATGCGGGCGCGTGGATTGAAACTTCTGACAGGTTTTCAGCTCTTCGCAGAGCTTCGGTCGCGCCCCATGCGGGCGCGTGGATTGAAACCTCCTCAACCTTCCTAATCCAATTCCCGTCATCGGTCGCGCCCCATGCGGGCGCGTGGATTGAAACGCCGATCCGGGAAAATCCGACACCGTGCAGGTTGTCGCGCCCCATGCGGGCGCGTGGATTGAAACGGGCGGGCACTTTGCCAGGGATTTTTATCCCGGTTCCGTCGCGCCCCATGCGGGCGCGTGGATTGAAACCCCGGAGGACGGGGCAGTATCAGTCCGTTAAGAAGTCGCGCCCCATGCGGGCGCGTGGATTGAAACTATTATGTTCTGCTGCTTTCCGTCTAAGTATGTAGGTCGCGCCCCATGCGGGCGCGTGGATTGAAACAAATACCTCATTATTGGGACGGTGCCCGACCTTCAGACGCATCCCGCGCAGCAAGGAGCATGTCCAGAAGGTATGCCTCATCGTACCACATAAAGTTGCTTCAGGCTGCCAAGAATGGCCTTTTTTCGTAGATAGTTGCGGCTGCGTTCCACTGCAGCCCGATCGACCAGATCTTGGTCTCGCCCCACTATGCCTTTCAACTCCATCTCCATTCGCTACATATCGAAGAGGCTTCTACGGGTTTGCGGCAAAAATCACACCAGAATATCAACATCACTGTCGGGTAGGAAATCATCACGGAATACGAATCCGAACAACGATAATTCCGCAACCCTCCATTTTTTACAAAACTCTTCGATTTCCTCAATGTCAATTATCAGGTTGAGAATCATGTTTTGCCCCTCCGCTTCGGCGAACATATGAGCTTTGAAAAGCGGTTCCTAAGCTCGGGTGCCGGAAATGCGGGAGTCTCCGTTATAGTATCATGATTCTCCTGTTCCTGCATTACCTCATCTTTTTCCCCTCGTTGACTAAGCCGCCCTTTTTCCCTACTTTGGAACCATGGCGCAGGACATCCGGACTTCGGTGCGGAAGCTCATCGACAACATCAAAATGGTCATATCCGTGGACACCCGGAAACTGGAATACATCCTGGCGGCGAAGATCGCCGGCGGGCATGTCATCCTGGCGGACTTCCACGGCGTGGGCAAGACATCCCTGGCCCGGGCCCTGGCGGGGTCCATCCTCTGGCGGGGGGAAGATCTCTACACCGATTCGGTGAAGGTGGAGAAGTTCAGCCGCATCCAGTGCACCGTGGACCTTCTGCCCCAGGACATCCTGGGCTACAACCGCTTCGTCGGCGCCGGGGGGGAGATGGTCTTCACCAAGGGGCCCATCTTCGCCCACTTCGTCCTCTGCGACGAGATCAACCTCCTCACCCCCAAGACCCAGGGGAGCTTCCTGCAGGTGATGGAGGAGCAGGCCGTCACCATCGACGGCCGGACCTACCCGTTGCCGGACCCCTTCTTCATCATCGCCACCATGAACCTGAAGGGGGTGCACCTCTTTCCGCTGCCGGCGCCCCAGCTGGACCGCTTCATGATCCGCCTCTCCCTGGGCTACCCCACCCTGGAGGAGGAGGAGGCCATCATCCGCCGCCACGGCCGGGACGACGGCTGGGCGGGCTTCGGCCCCGCGGTGGAGAGTTCGGACCTGGTGGAGTGGAAGCGCATGGTGGACCAGGTCACCCTCCACCCGGAGGTGACCCGTTACCTCACCGACTGCATCCGCCGCACCCGCAGCCACCCGGACATCGAGGTGGGGGGGAGTCCCCGCTCGGGGGTCAAAATTTCCCGGCTGGTCCGGGCCCTGGCCCTGTGCAGGGGCCTGGATTATGTTCCCCCGGACTACATCAAGGAGACCTTCGTCCCCGCCATGGCCCACCGGATCATCACCCGGGACCCGTCGATCCCGCCGGAGGCGGTCCTGGAGGAGATCCTGAGCCAGGTCCCGGTGGAAAGCCCGGCCCGGAGCCGCCGCGCATGATGTCGTCCCCGGGGCGGCGCGCGGGTTCCCCGAAGCCGCCGCGATGGCCGTCTCCGGAGCCGTCCCGGAGGGGCGCCGCCCCGGGAGGGCGGCCCACGGGCTCCCCGGCGGCATCCAGACCCGGGGGGCCATGAGCCGGGTCCCGCCCCTCGCCCCGGGGGGCTTCCTCTTCGTCGGGGGGGGAGTCTGGATCCTCCTCCGGGGCCTGTCCCACCGCAACCCCTACGAAATCATCCTGGGCGCCGCGGCGCTGGTCATATCCGCCGTCCTGGGAGCGGTGGGCTTCCGGATGGTCCGCCGTCTCGTCTCCTCTGTCCCCGTCTGGATCCCCCCCGGCCAACCGGTGGCCGTCGGCGGGGACGGGAATGTCGGCGGGGTCGCCGGCATCTCCCGGGACGGAGGCGGGGCTTCCGACGGCGGGGAGGGAGGGATCGATGCCCGGGGCGGAAACAGCGGCGGCGGGGCGATGGGCGGCGGCCCCCATCTCTTCGAGGTCCCGGCGCCGAAAATGCCCTGGTTCTTCCGCCTTCATCTACGGATCCGGGGGCGGCTTGACCTGGGAGGGGGACGGAGGATCGTCCTGGGGGAGGATCTGCCGCTGGACGATGCGGGGCGGGGGGAAAAAATTCTGTCTTTCCCGCTGTCCGGGGTCTTTCACGGCTCCGGACGGCTCCTGGTGCGAGACGTCTTCGGTCTTTTCGCCCTTCCCGCCGGGATCGGGATCCAGCGGACCCTGCGGGTCCTGCCCGCCCCCCTCCGGGGGAGCCCTTCCGTCCGGGTGGACGCCTCGACGGGGACGGAGGACAGGCAGAACCGGCGCAGCAGCGACGAGGAGCGTTACCACATGCGGGAATATGTCCCCGGGGACCGGTACCGGGACATCAACTGGAAGACCTCCAGCCGGCTGGCTCTGCTGGTGACCCGGATCTCCCCCTTCGCCCAGGAAAAGACCCGTCTCCTCCAGGTGGAGCTCCGGAGCTTCGGACCCGCCCGGCGCCCCTCCCTGGCGGCCCTGTGGGCCCTGGACCGGACCAAGGCCCGCCTCCTGGCCTTTCTCCGCGCCCTGGGGGAGGAACACCCGGACTTCGTTTTCCGGGTCCGCACCCCCGGGGGGGAGCGGGACATCGCCTCCGCCGGGGAACTGGAGGACTTCGCCTCGGACCTGGCGGGGCTCTCCTTCAGTCCGGACCCCGGAGCCTTCCCCGCCGCGGCGGCCACGGCGGGGGCATCTCCCGCCGCCGGGGGGGGTGAACTTTTTCTCTTCTCCACCTCCTTCGACACCGGCCTCCCCGCCTGCCTCGCCTCCCGGGGGGACGAGCCCACCCGCCTCTTTCTGACCACGGCCCCCGCCCCGGGGGAAGGGCCGGATCCCCAGGTCCTCCGCCTCCGCCGCCTCTTCGGCCTGGGCCTTCCCTGGGGGGACGGTTTCTCCCGGGGTCCGGACTTCCTGGGAGATACCATCCGGGAAGGGGCCCGGGCCCTCAGGGCCGCGGCCTGGTCCGTGATAAAGCCGCCCCGGAAAGGCGGGCGTCCGGCGGGAAAAGCCGGCGGGGGTACCCCGGCCCGGCAGGGGAGGGGTTCCCGGCCCTCTCCCCCGGGGAGGGCCCCGGTTCTCACCTCGGGGCGGGGTTCCCGGCCCTCCCCCCCGGGAAAGGTCCCGGTTCTCACCTCCGTCCCCCGGCCGCTCCGGGGCACGGTGAGCGCCCTTCCCACGGAGTTCCTGCCGTGAAGCGCCCGGGGGTCCTCCTCTTCCTGACCCGCCTGGCGGTCTACCTCACGGCGGTCTCGCTGCCCCTGATCCATCCCGGGATAGCGGTGGCCTACGACCTGCCGGCGGCGGTCCTGTTCTTCCTCATCGTTCCCGGGGAAGCCGCCGCCGCCTTCCTCCTCCGTCCCCCGCGGTTCGGTCCCCGTGCCCGGGTCCTCGCCTTCGTCCTGCCCCTCCTCCCGGGCGCCCTCGCCGTCGCCGGCTTCTCCCGGGAGGCCCTCCTTCTCGTCGCCGGAGGAGCGGCGGCCTGGCTCCTGACCACGGCTCTCTTCGGCCTGCCCCGGATGGGGAAGCATCTGGCCCTTCTGGAGCAGCTCTTCCTGGCCTATGTCGCCTTCCGGATGCTGGGCTTCTCCCGGGCCTCGGAGGAGACGGCGACGGGAAGCGGGGCCCTGACCCAGGGGATCCTGGTTTTCACCGCCGCCGCCTTCCTCCTTCACGGCATGGTGATCTACCACATCGCCTACGGAAAAGCGGGCGCTGAAAAACGTCGCCCCGACGACCCGGCGGCGGATGGACGACGCCGAAGACGGGAGCCCCTCCTCTTCGCGCTGGTGTCGGCGGCCCTGGTCGTTCTGACCCTCCTCCTGCCCCCCGACTTCGTCAGAAACTCGGTGGTGTCCAACCTTCTGGAAAACGAGGTCCGGCCCTCCCCGATCCCCGTGGACGGAAGCGACGACGGCTTCCCCGACGGAGGCTCCCAGCGGCGGAACCGCTTCGGGGGACGGAGGATCTTCCCCTGGGACGGCGAGGGGGACGGAAACCGGCTGGAGGGCATCCCTCAGGAGAACTGGCCGGGGACCGGTCAGGGGAGAGGGGACGAGGGGAAGCAGTACGCGGTCATGATCGTCACGGGCCGCCGGGACCCCATCTACGCCGCCGGAGAGTACCGGGGCCTCCTGCATCCCCTGCATGGGTTCCTGGCGGTGGAGTCCTCGGACCTGAACCAGCTCGCCCGGGTGCGGCTCCTGGAGACCTGGATGGACACCGAAACACTGCCGGACCTGGACCGCAGCGAGGTGGATCTCTTCTTCCTTTCCACCACGACGGAGCGCCTCCTTCCCTACAAACCCCTCTCGGTGGAGCCCACCATCCTGCACCGGGGATTCGGCCCCTTCCGCTACTCATACCGGGCCGTCTCCCGGATGAGCGATTCCGGACCCCGGGAATGGAAGGACGCCCGGGACCTGGACCCCATGGAGGAGGAGGCCCTGGCGGAGTATCTGGAAGCGCCGCTGGCCCGGAACGACAGGGAGATCTTCGACGCGCACCTCCGGGGGGCCCTGGGGAACGGGAGCGGGGCAGGTTACTTCGAGAAAATCCGCCGCATCCTGGGGAGCTTTTCCGCCTTCCAGTACAACCTGGGCTTCGACGAGGACACCTCCGTCCCCAAACTGGTGGATTTTCTCACCCGCTCCAGGGAAGGGGACTGCACGGAGTTCTCAAACGTATCCGCCGTCCTGGGCCGCCTGGCGGGGATTCCCTCCCGGGTCGTCACCGGCTACCTCGCCTCCGGCGAGCTTCAGACCCGGGCCCACCTCCGGGGACTGGTGATGCTGCGGAACGCCATCGCCCTTCTGCGGGATTTCCCGCTGGAGGAGCTTTTCCTGGTCACCACCGCCCACCGCCACTCCTGGGTTCAGTACTACATCCCCGACTACGGCTGGATCGATTTCGAAACCACCTCCTCGGCCATCCCTCCCGTGGGCATGGGGGACCCCAACGCTCGGGATGTGGTGATCCCCCTCCTGGGTGAAGAGCCCTCCCTGACCCCCATCGCGGTCTTCCCCTGGCGGAAGGTCCTGAAAGGGACCGCCCTGCTGGCGGCAGTTCTACTGGCGGGGGCCTACCTTTTCCGCTGCGGCCGGGAGGCCCTGCTGGCCCTGCGGGCCCGGGGCCGGGACGACCGGGCGGCCCGGGCGGTCTACCGGCTCCTGCTGATGCGTCTGGCGGCGGAGGGGAGGCCCTTCAAACCGCCGTCCCAGACCTCCCAGGAGTACGCCCGGCTCTTCCCCGACGAGCCGTCCTTCGCCGCCTTCGCGGCCCTGTACACCCCGCTGCGCTACCGGGAGACCTTCGCCCCGGGGGAGCGGGAGAAGATGATGGAGGAGCTGCGGCGGGAATCCGGCCGGGTCCTGCGGAAACTGCGCCGCCCCGGCCCGGCGGGAATGGTCAGGAGGATCGTCAGCCTCCGGGGATTGTGGTATCCATGAGCATGGGAAACCCTCGGGCGCTTCGCACGCCGGCCCCTTTTACGCCGGCCCC
>JAKQWJ010000158.1 GCA_029562045.1 Spirochaetota bacterium
GCCGTGCGGTGGGCATTCATCTGGTTCTGGCCACCCAGAGGCCCTCCATCGATGTCATCACCGGCCTCATCAAGGCCAACATCCCCTCCCGGATAGCCTTCATGGTGGCGGGAAAGTTCGACTCCCGGATCATCATCGACGCGGTGGGGGCGGAGAAGCTCCTGGGCCGGGGGGACATGCTCTTCACCGCCTCCTGGGACCCCTTTCCGGTGCGGATGCAGGGGGCCTTCCTCGGGGAGGAGGAGCTGGAAAAAGTGGTGGCCTACGTCAAGACCCTGGGGCCTCCGGAGTACATCGACGACGAAATCTTCATCGACGACGACGAGGAGGACGGCTTCTTCGAGGAGGACGAGGAGGACCCGCTGATGGACAAGGCCCTGGAGATCGTCACCGTGGCGGGAAAGGCCTCCGCCTCCTATCTGCAGCGGCGTCTGAAGATCGGCTACAACCGGGCCGCCCGTCTGGTGGAGACCATGGAACGCCGGGGCATCGTGGGCCCCCAGGACGGGAGCAAACCCCGCCGGGTTCTGTCGGCCCCGGAGTGAGAGCTCCCCCTCCTCTTCCGATGCACCTTTTCCTGAATCCCGGCCAGGAGGCTCTATGACCGGCAGAGAACGCACCATCCGCGCCATCCGCTTTCAGGACCCGGACCGGATCCCGCTGAACCTGTGGGTCCACAAGGCCGCCGCCCTCCGTTACGGCCCGGCGCTGGAGGAGCTTCTGGCGCGCCATCCCCAGGACATCGTCCGGATCCACGGTCCCATGGACCGGGTTTTCTATGCCGATGTCTACAAACCCGGAATGTACACCGATCAGTGGGGGAGCGCCTGGCAGGTTTTACAGGAGGGGATGATCGGGGAGGTCAAGGTTCCCGCCCTTCCCGACCCGGCCGGGGTCAGGGATTATGTCCTGCCGGTGGACCTCCTGGCGCCGGAGTGGAAGGCCGGGGGTCGGGTCGTCGGGGAGAAGATCGCCGACGCCCGCCGGTCGGGGCAGTTCATAGCCGCCGGGCAGATCGAAGTCTTTCAGCGGATGCAGTTCATCCGGGGGACGGAGAACCTTTTTTACGACCTGGGGGAGCAAAATGAAAACCTCCTCCTGTTGCGGGACAAGGTTGTGGAGTACTTCCACCGATACCTGGACTTCTGGCTGCCCCTGGATGTGGACGCCCTGACCTTCTACGACGACTGGGGATCCCAGCTGTCGCTGCTGATTTCCCCCATCATGTGGCGGGAGCTTTTCAAACCCGTCTACCGGGAGTTCGTGGACCGGATCAAACAGGCGGGAAAGTTCGTCTTCTTCCACAGCGACGGCCATATCCTGGAGCTGTACGAGGACTTCATCGGACTGGGGGTGGACGCGGTGAACTCCCAGGTCTGGTGCATTGGCCTGGAGAAGGCGGCGCCCTACGCGGGGCGCATGACCTTCTGGGGGGAGATCGACCGCCAGAACATCCTGGCCTTCGGCGGCCCCGGAGATGTCCGGGACGCGGCCCGGCGGATGCGGGACGCCTTCCACCGCCGGGGGGGGCTCATCGGACAGAGCGTCGCCGGCGTGGATGTCCCGCTGGAGAATATCCGGGCCATTCTGGAAGGCTGGAACGAATAGAACCGGGGAACCCGCCCCGGAGGGCGGACGCCGGGCGGGGGAAAGGACGCTCAGCCCTTCCGGATGAGCTTTGAGAACTTCCGCGCCGCCTCGGCCCGGAGCGTAACCATCTCGGACCGCCAGCGGACCAGGTCCCCCACATCCACCAGGGAGCCGAAGCTCCGGCGGCAGTTGGTGAGGACCGGCAGCTCCGCATCGGCGGCGGCCCGGCAGGCCTCGGCCAGATAGGGCCCCACTTCCGGGGGGATCACCACCACCCCGTGCTTGTCGGCGAAGACCAGGTCGCCGGGGTTCACCGTCAATCCCCCCACGGTGACGGGGACATCCACCTCCACCAGGTGAATGTAGGCATGGGACACCAGGATGCAGGAGGAGTAGTACTCGAAACCGATCTCCCGCACCTCGTCCAGATCCCGGACGCCGCCGGAGGTGACCACCCCGTCGCAGCCCAGAGAGCGGTGGATGCTGCCCTGCACCTCGCCCCAGAAGGAGCCCATGGGGGCGGGGTCCAGATCCTGGATGACGGTGATCGAGGGTTTGGGGGAGGCGTGAAGCTTCCGGTAATACAGATCGTTCAGTTTCTTCTGCTCTTCCGTCGGCGGGTGCATGGCGGAGATCTTCGCGGTGACGGCGTAGCCCACGGTGCGGGTGTCGTTGGCGAAGACCTTTTTGATCGACGGATTCATGAAGCCGGCGGTCCGGGGCCTGAGTTCGAAAAACTCGATGGCGTTGCAGATCGTGGGGGCGTCGAACTTCTTCAGTTCCTCCAGCTGGGACATGTGGAGCATCCTGTACCTCCTGAGATGCGCGTGTCGGCACTATACTGATATATCAGTATAGTGCTGCACCAATCCCGTGTCAATGGAAGCCGCCGCAAACGGACGCGGTCCGGGGATGCCCCGGAAGGGGCGCCGGTCACCCCTGGGCGTAGGCCGCGAACTTCAGGAGCCCTTCCCGGATGTCCTCCACCCCTATCCCCGAGTAGGCCAGCCGGAGGTGCCTGCGGGTCTCGCCGGGAAGGGCCTTGCCGAAATGCAGCCGGGTGCAGAAGGAAACTCCGGTCTTCCGGAGAACATCCTTCCGGAAGGATTCGTAATCGGAGAAGCCTTTGGCTTCCATCAGTCCCGTCACATCCGGGTAGAGATAAAAGGTGGCCTCCGGAACGTAGCAGGAGACCCCGGGGATGGCGCGGAGGATTTCCGCCGCCGCATCCCGCCTCTCCTTCAGAACGTCGATGATTCTCCGGGAGCCGCTCTGGTCCCCCGTCAGGGCCTCCACCCCCGCAATCTGGACGAAATGATTGGTGCAGGACTCGTCGTTCAGGTTCAGTTTGGCGATGACACCGATGATCTGTCGGGGCCCCACCGCCGCGCCGAGGCGCCACCCGGTCATGGCGTACTTCTTCGAAAAGGTGTAGAGAATGACGCACCTCTCCTCCATGCCCGGAAAGGAGGCCAGGCTCCGGGACCGGCCCCGGTAGCGGATGTCGAAGTAGGCCTCGTCGCAGAGGACCCTCAGGTCGTGCCGCAGGGCGAACTCGGCGATCTGCTCCAGCTCCTCGTCGGGGGACACCGCTCCGGTGGGATTCTGCAGATCGTTGACGATGAGGAGCTTCGTCCTGGGGCTCACCTGGCGCCGCAGGGCGTCCATGTCCAGATGGAAATTTTCCTTCCCCGGCAGAAACCCGTAGGGCAGCCCCCGCCCGCCGTGGAACTCAATCTGGGACTCGTAGATCGGGTAACCCGGGTTCGGGTACAGAACCTCGTCGCCGGGGTTCATCAGGGCCAGGATGAACTTCCCGATGACCGGCTTCCCCCCGGGCTGCACCGCCACCGAGTCGGCGGTGTAGTGCGTTCCCCGGCTCCGGTTGATATCCGCCGCCAGGGCGTCCCTCAGTTCCGGGATGCCCGCGTTGGGGGCGTAGCCGGTTTTTCCGTCCCTCATGGCCCTGTGCGCCGCATGGATGATGTTCTCCGGGGTCGGCAGGTCCATATCCCCCAGATGAAAGGGATAGACCCGGTTTCCTGCGGCGGCGAAGGCCCTGGCCTCTTCCGAAACCGCGAAGGCAGTCTCGGATCCCAGACGGACGATCCTTTCGGCGGTAATCATCTCTTTCTCCCTCCCCTGTCACCTACAATATCATATTTCGGGCCGCTACAATCAATGGGGATTTTGCCGATAATCGGGGTATCGTCCGTCAATTTCCCGATGGATCTGCCGATTCTGGTATAGGGTGACGAGGGTATGGGTTTAAAAAAACTGGTCCTGCTTCTTCTGGGGGGGGCCGCCCTGGCCTACGGGGAGGTCACGTTTTCACATCCGAAACTATCAAATGAAGACAGGATTCTTTTCCAGGCCACTGCGGAGGGTCCGGGCCACCGGGAGTTCCGCACTCTTTTTCTCGCCGATATCGGGAAAGACACCCGGAAGCAGCTGACCTTCTACCCCGAAAGTCTTCTTTATCTGCCCGAAACCGGGGGGCTGCAGATCCAGAACCGTTTCGGCCTGTTCCGCAGCGACGCCAACCAGGAAAACATGCGCCCCGTTCCCGGCTTTCCCTCCTTTCTCACGGGAAAGAAAGCCGAGAACGGCAAGATCCTGCCGGTCCTGACCTCTCCGAACGGGCGGTACATACTCAGGGTGGAGCCGGTCTCGGCGGCCCATGGGGATCTCGTCCTCTTCGACACCCTCAGCGGGGCCGGAGCGCCGGTTTCCCGCCGGGTGGAGCTGGCCATGACAGGCCCCGAGGCGGTCTGGTCACCCAACTCCCGCTACTTCGTGTACACGAAGGCCGGGACCATCTATTATTTTTCCATGGAGCAGTACCGGGACTCCCGGCTGGTGGCGGAGAGCTATCGCCGCCTCGGAGAGGGCGGCCTGTCCAGCCTCCGCTGGACCCCCGACGGCGACCTTTTTTATCTGTCCCGGAATCTGGTTTACCGGATAACCGGAGCCGAGCTTTTCGCCCGCAGCCTCTATCATGACACCCTTCCCATCGGCCGGGTCGCCGGGCGGCTTCCCTTTCCCTTCGATGTGGATTTCGACACCTACTGGGTCGCCCCCGACGGAGGGTCCCTTCTGCTGAATGCCGGGGGAGGCCGCATTTTTCACTGTCCCCTGGGGGACGGCACGAGCCGCTCCCTCCCCTATCTGTACCTTTCCCGGGGGCTGAGGGCGGCGGATCTTCTGTGGGACAGAAACAATCTCGTCACCCTGCTGGTCCGGGGAACGAGAAACGGGGCCGCAGTGTCCGATGTGTACCGGATCGACCTGGGCTCTCCCACGCCCCGGTTCCTCCGGACCGCCGACTCCGGGATAACCGGGATGAGACTGTCTCCCGACGGCGGGAAGGCGGCGCTGATGACCCCGTCGGGAATCGATGTCCGGGAATACAGGACCTGGGCATCCTCCGCCTTCATCCCCCACGACAGACCTCTGGACGCCGTATGGGCGGGAAAGGACGCCCTGGTGGTGGGCGGGGAGCACCTGGTGGAAGCCTACACCCTGGGGTCCCCTTCCCCCCGCTTCGTCTGTTTTTCCCAGCCTGAAGGATACGGCTTTCAGGAGGGGGCCGCGGCGGTGTGGAGCCGGAACCTCCGGCGTCTGTACGATCCCGTCTCCGACGGCTGGCGGATCGCCCCGGCGTCGTCCTCCGAAAGCCCCCCCACTGCAAACCCCCGGTACCGGGTGTATCTCCAGGAGCTCCCCTCGGGCCCCTTGCGGAACATCCCCATGGTTCGGGGGGTGAAGGACCCGGGAACCCGCCCTCTTTTCCCCCA
>JAKQWJ010000168.1 GCA_029562045.1 Spirochaetota bacterium
AAGGTGCGCCGCCTTTTTCAAAATATCCCCCCCCGAAATTCTCGCGGTCCACGACGAGGTGGAGCTTCCCTTCGGGACCCTGGATTTCCGCCGGGGAGGGGGCCTGGGGGGACACAAAGGTCTCCGTTCCCTGGCGGCAAGCCTGGGAACCCCGGATTTTTACCGCCTCCGGATCGGCGTCGGCAGGCCCGCCCGGGGGGATGTGGCCTCCCATGTCCTGTCCCGGTTCTCCCGGGAGGAAGAAATTTTTCTCCAGGATTATCTGAAGGAGGCGGCGGCGGTTCTGGGGGAGATCCTGGCCTCCCCGGTGGAAAAGAGTCTGCGGAACTATGGCAGGCTGAAAGTCCTGGACACCGCCTGAAGGGACGCCGTCTCCCGGGGGCTTTCTGTCGGGGCCCGTGATCCGCCCCTCTCCGGGAATCCCGGGGCATCGGCGCACCCCGCGGAAGCGCGCCCCCACCAGGGAGAGCCGTCTCCCGGTGGCCCCGGCGCGGAGGCGTTCCCGGCCGGCCCATGCCGGACACGGCCGCCCCGGAGCCGCGGCTCCCGGCGGACCTAACCGCCGACCACCGTCCGTCCCCGGAGGGAGCGGGCCAGGGTCAGCCGGTCGGCGTACTCCAGATCCCCCCCCACGGGGAGACCCAGGGCCAGGCGCGAGACCTTCACCCCCATGGGCTCCAGGAGCTTGATGATGTACAGGGCCGTGGTGTCCCCCTCCACGGTGGGGTTTGTGGCCAGTATGACCTCCCGCACCCCGTGGATCCGGACCCGCTCCATCAGCTTCCCGATGGTCAGTTCCCGGGGGCCGACGCCGTCCAGGGGCGACAGGGCCCCCATCAGCACATGGTACAGGCCGGAGAACTCCCCGGTGGCTTCCAGCGCCGCCACATCCTGGGGCTGTTCCACCACGCACAGGAGACCCGCGTCCCGGGCGGGGTCGCGGCAGATGGAACAGGGAGTCTCTTCGGTGTAGTTGCCGCAGTCGGGACAGTTCCGCACCCCGCTCCGCAGGCGGGCGACGGCGGCGGAGAGCCCCGCGGCGTAGGATTCGTCGGCCCTGAGGATGTAATAGGCGATGCGGAGGGCGCTCTTTTTCCCGATTCCCGGAAGCCTGGACAAGCGGGCCACGAGATCCTCCAGAGATTTCACAGGCCCATCATCCCCGGCGGCAGGTTCAGGCCTCCCGCGAGACCCGGCATCTCCGCCCGAATCGCCTCCTTGATCCGGAAAAGCGCGTCGGAGACCGCCGACCGCACCAGGTCCTGCAGCATTTCCGGGTCCCGGGGATCCACCACCTCCGGCGCAATCCCCACCGCCAGAACCTCGAAGCGCCCGTTCATGGTCACCGTCACCATGCCTCCCCCGGAGGAGCCGACGACGGACAGGTTTCCCAGCTTTTCCTGGATCTCTCCGACCTTATTCTGGAGATTTCCGAGATTTTTGATGATATCGAAGGGATTGATGTTCATGTGATGACCTCGCCGCGGAACACTTTTTTGGCGATCTCCACCTGTTCGTCATCCACCCTTCCCCGGCCCTCCCCGGCGCCCTCAGGCCCCGCCGGGGTCCCGGTCTCCTTACCGACCCTGATGGACACCCGGACCTCGGCGCCGAAGACTTCCCGGACCGAAGCGGAAAGGGACCCCAAGTCCCGGGTTACGAAATCGGCGGAAAACTTGTCGTCGAAACCCAGCTCCAGAAGGTTCCCCTCCAGCCTCCAGGCCAGGGCCTTCTCCAGGGCGGACCTCAGCGCCAGCTTGTTCTTTAAGATCCCCAGGAGGGCCGCCTTCTTCTCCGGCGCCACCGCCCCCGCCCCGGGTTCGGGGGACGCCGCGGGAGCCTCCTCCATCGGAGCCGCCCGCTCCCCGGTCCCGGGGGCGGTGGCGCCATGGGTCGCGGATTCCGGCCGGGGAGCGAAGGAACTCCCCGACGGCGCCGCCCCGGGTGAGTCCTCTCCGCCGGGTCCGGATCCCGGAGCGCCCCCCGGGGTCCCCTCCAGGGACGACAGTTCCCGGCGCAGAGCCAAGATCCGGGCGTGGAGCTCCTCATTGCTGAGGAAGTTCCTCAGGTCCCCCAGACGGCTCACCGCCAGCTCCAGCTCGAAACGCTGGTTCAGGGAGTAGCGGAGGTTCCGGTACAGCTCGAAGAGCAGAGACAGGGCCTTCTCGATCTGCCGGGGCTGGAAGGTCCCCACCACCTTCGGGGAAAACCGGTCCGCCCCGCATCCCAGGATGGATTCCCGGGTCACCCCGTTTTTCAGAAAGAGGATGTTCCGGAAATACTCCGTCAGATCCCCCACGAAACTTTCGATGGACACCCCTGCCGCCAGAATCCCGTCCAGGGCCGTCAGGGCCTCCCGGGCATCGCCCGCCGCCAGAAGCTCGGCGATGCCGTTTATCCTGTCCAGCCCCACCAGGCCGAGCTTGTCCCGGATCCCTTCCATGGTGATGTCTCCCCCGGAAAAGGAGACGACCTGATCGAAGAGGGTGTAGGCGTCCCGCAGCGAACCCGTGGCTTCCTTGGCGATCCACAGCAGGGCCTCGTCCTGGGCGGAAATTCCCGTCTCGTCGCAGAGGCCCCGCAGCAGGCCCCGGATCGTGTCCAGCCCGATGAGCCGGAAGTTGAACTGCTGGCACCGGGAACGGATCGTCGCGGGGACCTTGTGAATTTCCGTGGTGGCGAACATGAAAACCACATGGGGCGGCGGCTCCTCAATGGTCTTCAAGAGAGCGTTGAAGGCGCTGTTGGACAGCATGTGCACTTCGTCGATGATGTATATTTTGTACCTGCCGGAGTTCGGGGCGAAGAGAACCTCGTCCTTGATCTGGCGCACATCGTTGACGGAGGTGTTGGAAGCCCCGTCGATCTCGATGACGTCCAGAGCCGCCCCCCGGGCGATTTCCACACAGCTCGGACAGACCCCGCAGGGCTCCGGTGTGGGCCCCCGGGCGCAGTTCAGGGCTCTGGCCAGGATCCGGGCGGCGGAGGTCTTGCCCACCCCCCGGGGCCCGGCAAAGAGGTAGGCCCGGGCTATGCGGCCGGCGGCGATGGAATTTTTCAGGGTGGAGACGACGAATTCCTGCCCCGCCAGAAGTTCGAAGGAGGAGGGGCGTTTTCGCGTGGCGGTCACTTCGTACGACATGGAATCCCGTTAAAAGAAAAATCCCCTTTAGCTCCGGTCAAGCCGGCCGTGGCACATCCGCCGGTCACTGACCGCTGCTCCCTTCCGGGTCTGACGGGGTTGGGTGACGGCGAATTGCACGGTGCCCGACCATCAACGCTAAAGGGGAAAAACGGAGAGAGAGGGATTCGAACCCTCGGTACCCTCACGGATACACACGCTTTCCAAGCGTGCTCCTTCGGCCTCTCGGACATCTCTCCCGGACAAAAACCTTCCCGAACCTCCACAAAAAAAACTCGGAGAGAGAGGGATTCGAACCCTCGGTGCCGCAAGCGGCACAACGGATTTCGAGTCCGTCCGATTCAACCGCTCTCGCATCTCTCCCACAGAAACCGTGCCCAAGAGGATTCGAACCTCCGACCACCAGATCCGCAATCTGGTACTCTATCCAGCTGAGCTATGGGCACATACGGAGAGGGGGGGATTCGAACCCCCGGTACCCTTTAGGGGTACAACTCCTTAGCAGGGAGCCCGATTCGACCGCTCTCGCACCTCTCCAACTGGTCCGCCCGGAGAAGGTGGGATTCGAACCCACGGAACCTTGCGGTTCAACGGTTTTCAAGACCGCCTCCTTCAACCACTCGGACACCTCTCCCTTTGCGTGATTCGGGCCCTCACTATATAAAATGGCCCCGTCTTTGTCAATCTCGGAGGGTGCGTCAGCGCCGGGTGAGTATCTCGAAGACCCGGTCCAGGTCCTCCATGGAGAAGTAGGAGATCTCGATGCTCCCCTTCTTTCCCGTCCCTTTTATCGTGACCTTCGTCCCCAGCAGGTCCAGGAGCTTCTGCTCCATGTCCCGCAGCTCCGGGGCCTTCTGCCGGGGGTACTCCTTTTCCTCGGGCCGGGCCGCCCGGATCCCTCTGTTCAGGTTCGCCGCCATGGCCTCGGCCTCCCGGACCGACAGGCCCTTGTCCAGAATACGGCCAAAGAGGATGCGCATGTCCGCCGGGTTCAGAACCGAGAGAAGCGCCCGGGCGTGGCCGGGGGTCATGTCCCGCTTTTCCAGGGCCTGCTGCATGTCCTCGGGAAGTTTCAGGAGGCGGAGGGCGTTGGCCAGGGTGGAACGGTTTTTCCCCAGCCGGGCCGAGAGTTCCTCCTGCCCCAAAGAGGAGGCTTCCATCAGGCTTTTATAGGCCCTGGCCTCCTCCATGGGGCTGAGGTCCTCGCGCTGGATGTTCTCGATCAGCGCGATTTCCCTCTTTTCCTGGTCGGAAAACCGCCGGACGATCACCGGGACTTCCGGGAGCCCCGCCATGCCCGCCGCCCTCCAGCGCCGCTCTCCGGCGATGAGGACATAGGAGCCGTCTCCGGTTTCCTCCACCAGAACGGGCTGCAGGACCCCTTTCTCCCGGATGGAGTCCGCCAGTTCCCGCAGGCTCTCCTCGGGGAAATCCTTCCGGGGCTGGTTCGGATTCGGGGCGATCCGGTCCAGCGGAACGCTCCGGAGCCCCTCGACGTCCGCCCCGGCGGCGGGGGTGGACCGCTCATCCCCCCCGAACAGGGCGTCGATGCCCTTTCCCAGGGCCCTCTTAGACACGGGCCAGAACCTCTTCGGCGAGCTTCCTGTAGCTCTTGGCCCCGGCGCAGTTGGGGTCGTAGATGTTTATGGGCACCGAATGGGAGGGAGCCTCGGAAAGCCGGACATTCCGGGGAATGATGGTCTTGAAGACCTTCTTTCCGAAATAGCCGCAGACCTCGTTGACCACGTCGTTGGCCAGACGGGTGCGGGAATCGAACATGGTGAAGAGGATGCCTCCCACCTGCAGGTCCGGGTTGATCTTCGACTGGATGCGCTTCACCGTTTCCAGAAGCAGGCTCAGACCCTCCAGGGCGAAGTACTCGCACTGCAGCGGGATTATCACCGAGTCCGCCGCCGCCAGCCCGTTCAGGGTCAGAATCCCCAGGGAGGGCGGACAATCGATGAAGATGAAGTCGTACTCGTCCTTGACCGGGGCCAGGGCTTTTTTCAGGAAGAAGGCCCGATCCTCCTTGTCCACCAGCTCGATGTTGGCCCCGGTGAGATTGATGCTGGAGGAGGCGATGGACAGGTTTTCCACCGCCGTGGCGCGGATGACCTTTTTCAGGGGCGTCTTTCCGTTTATCGCCTCGTAGATCCCCTCCGGGGCGTTTTTGACGCCGACGCTGCTGGACAGGTTTCCCTGGGGATCGAAATCGACGAGGAGAACTTTTTTCCCCTCCTCCGCCAGATAGGCGCCCAGATTTGCCGCGGTGGTGGTTTTTCCCACCCCGCCCTTCTGATTGGCGAACACCACTGTTTTTCCCATCGCGGCAGAGTATACCGGATGGTTCGGGAAAATACCAGCGGGACACATTGACTGAATGATATTAAACAAGTATTATTTTCACGATGCATGTGGTGAACAAATGCACGGAGTATGCGGCCCTGTCCCTGGTCCGCATGGCGGAGACAGGAGGGGTGGTTCCCGCGGTGGAACTGGCGAAGACCCTGGACATCCCCCACCCCTTTCTGCGGGGCATCCTGCGTACCCTGAAGGAGGCGGGTCTCGTGGATTCCCGGCGGGGTCAGAACGGAGGCTTTCATCTGGCGAAGGACCCGGAGGAGATCACCATGCTGGATCTTCTGGACATATTTCAGGGGCCCTTTCACCTGACGGAATGCCAGGAGGGGGCCCCCTGTTCCCGGGAACCCTTCTGCCCGCTGAAACCGGAATTGTCATTCGTCGAAAAAGAGATTATCCTCGGTCTTCGGGGAATACGGGTCAAGGATCTGGTCAAGAACACAAAAAATCTTCAGTGGAAGAAGGAGTCCATATGTTGAAAGAAAAGGTCATATCCGCCTTGGAAGATATCCGCCCGGCGCTGCAGGCCGACGGCGGCGATATCGAACTGGTCAGCGTCGAGGAAACCGGCCTTGTGAAGGTCCGCCTGAAAGGAGCCTGCCACGGCTGCCCCATGTCCCAGATGACGCTGAAAAACGGGGTCGAACGGTATCTGAAGCAGGAGATCCCCGGCGTTCTGTCGGTGGAATCGGTTTAACCGTCCCCGCGGGGCCCGGAAAAGGGGCCCCGCCTCTGCGCCTTCCCATTCCCCCGGTCCATTCCCCCAATCTCGTTATGGGGTTGAAAATTATCCAAAATAGAGTAGATTAGTAGTAACATCTGAAACCGAAAAACCGGAAGGATCGGAGCCATGCAGAATTCTGAAAACAAAAACGTCTGGTACTCATTCCCCAAAGTCGAACTGCACCGCCACCTGGAAGGGACCTTCGATCTCAAAACCCTGTTCCGCATCGCAAAAAAGAACAGGCTGGAA
This sequence comes from Spirochaetota bacterium, assembly GCA_029562045.1. Taxonomy (GTDB): domain Bacteria; phylum Spirochaetota; class Spirochaetia; order DTKZ01; family DTKZ01; genus JAKQWJ01. The sequence continues at coordinate 6,477 of JAKQWJ010000168.1, forward strand.
GTCCCGGGGGACTATCCGACCTTTCAGAAGTTCTTTCAGTTTCCCAAAGACTCCAAACCGGATTTTCAGCTTTTCCTGTCCAAGTTCAAAAACACCTGGTATCGTTCCCAGGAGGATGTCTTCGACATCACCTACGATTCGGTGAAGGCCCTGAAAAACGACGGGATCTTCTACATCGAACTGCGGTTCAACCCCGAGCACTTCGCCGCCTACAACGACTTCGACCGTCAGGAGATAACCACCATCATCATCCAGGCGGCCAACAGGGCCGCCGCCGAGGCGGGGGTCCGGATAAAATACCTCATCACCTTCAACCGGGGCCAGTACGACCAGAAGTACTTCATCAACCTGTACCGCAAGATCGTGGACCTGAAACTGGACGATATCGTCGGCATCGACCTGGCGGGGGACGAGGAAAATTTCAAGATCGGCCTCTTCTCCGACCTGTTCAAAATCATCAACGACGAGAAGAAATACAAAACCACCATCCACGCCGGAGAGGTAACCCCCTCCTCGGAGATCTGGGCCGCCCTGGAGATGCAGGCCGCCCGGATCGGCCACGGCACCTCCACCATTCATGACGTGAAACTCCAGGAGCATCTGAAGAAGAACCGGATCCCGCTGGAGCAGTGCATCACGTCGAACTACCAGACCGGCTCCTGGAGCGACGAGCCCAACCACCCCATGGGGAGGCTCTTCCGCCTCGGGGTGCCGGTAACCATCAATTCCGACGACCCCACGATCCAGGACACGGACCTGTCGGAAGACTATGCCAAGGCGGAAAAGTATTTCGATTTTACGGTGGAGGATTTCACCGCCCTGAATCTGACGGCCATCGAAACCTGCTTCCTGTCCCCGGCGGAGAAGGAAGGTCTGAAAAAGGACTATCTCCTGGCGGTGGAAAAATTCAGGAAAACCCATCCGGCGCTCCTGAAAATGGGCGCCATCTGATCCCGTCCGCGCCGGCTGGTTAACTGCTGATAACCTCTCGACCTGAAAATGAGGGCCATCTGATCCCGTCCGAGCCCCCGAGAACATGATCCAGCCCGGGCACGACCCCGGGCCAGCCCGGGCCGGCCCGGGCCTGTCCGGCCCGGGATTCCGGCGCCCCCGAAGGGGCCGCCGTCCGGGGCCGCCGGAATGTTTCACGTGAAACATTCCCCGGGGGATCAGCCCTCGTCGTCCCCGCCGTCGTCCTTTTCGGCCTTGTCCAGCCCCACCACGCAGTCCGGCTGGTCGATGTTCACCGCCCGCACGCCCTGGGCGGTCTTTCCCTGGGTGCTGATCTGGTCCACCCGGAATTTTATGGCGTTCCCCAGGGAGGTTATGACCACGATTTCCGCGTCCTCCGAGACCGACAGGGCCCCGACGATCTCCCCGGTTTTTTCCGAGGTCCGGTAGGCGATGACCCCCTTTCCTCCTCTGCCATAGGTCTGGAAATGGGAGTACTCCACCCTCTTGGCGAAACCGAACTCGGTCACCACCAGCATCTGCTCCTCCGGGTTCACCGCCAGGGCGCAGGCCAGTTCGTCGGCGGGCATCAGGCGGATGCCCCGGATCCCCCGGGAGGCCCGCCCCATAAACCGCACCGTCTCCTCGTTGACCCGCAGGGCCAGGCCCCGGCGGGTCACCAGCATGAGGTCGTCGCCGCCGCTGGTAAGAAGGGCGCTCACCACCTTGTCCCCCCCGTCCAGGCGGATGGCCGCGATTCCCCGGGTGCGGGCGTTGGAGAAGTCCGAGGTCCGGACCTTCTTGACCACCCCCCGGCTGGTGGCGAAAAAGATGAAAGTCTCGTCGGAGAACTCCTTCAGCGAAACCACCGCGGCGATCTCCTCGTTGGCCGAAATGGACAGAAGGGCCTTGATGTGCTGTCCCCGGCTGGTCCGGGAGGCCTCGGGGATCTCGTGGACCTTCAGGTAGTAGGCCTTCCCTTCGCTGGTGATGAAGAGGATGAAGTCGTGGGTGGAGGCGATGAAAACCTTGTTGATGAAGTCTTCGTCCTTCAGCACCGTGGCGGAGGACCCCTTTCCCCCCCGGCCCTGGATCCGGTAGGCGCTGACCGGCAGCCGCTTGATGAAGCCCTTGTTGGATATGAGGACCACCATATCCTCTTTCTGGATCAGGTCCTCGATGTTCACTTCCTCGATCTCCTCGGCCACTATCTCGGTGCGCCGGGGGTCGCCGAACTGGGCCGCCAGCTCCAGCGTTTCGGACTTCACCACTCCGAGGATCTTCTCCTCGCTGGCCAGAAGCGCCTTCAGCTCCGCGATGAGGGCCAGGGTCACCTGGAGTTCCTCCATGAGCTTCCGGGTTTCCAGGCTGGTGAGCCGCTGGAGCCGCATGTCCAGAATGGCCTGGGCCTGAATCTCGCTCAAGGCGAAGCGGCGGATCAGGCCGGTCCGGGCGGTTTCCACGTCCGGGGAGGCCTTGATGAGGGCGATGACCTCGTCGATGTTGTCCAGGGCGATCTTCAGCCCCTCCAGGATATGGGCCCGCTCTTCGGCCTTGCGCAGGTCGTAGGTGCTGCGCCGGATGATGACCTCCCGCCGGTGGGCGATGAAATGTTCGATCATCTCCTTCAGCGACAGGGTCCGGGGCCGCCCCGACACCAGGGCCAGGTTGTTGATGCTGAAATTGACCTGGAGCTGGGTGTGCTTGAACAGGTAGTTCAGGACGATTTTCGGGCTGACCCCCTTCTTCAGCTCCACCACGATCCGCATCCCGTCCCGGTCCGATTCGTCCCGGAGATCCGAAATCCCCTCCATCCGCCTGTCCCGGACCAGCTCCGCGATCCGGACGATCAGAGTGGCCTTGTTCACCATATAAGGGATTTCGGTGACGACGATGGCTTCCTTCCCGTTCTTGAAGGTTTCCACCGTGACCCGGGCCCGGACCGTCACCTTCCCCCGCCCGGTGGTGTAGGCGTCCAATATCCCTTTCCTGCCGAAAATGATCCCCCCGGTAGGAAAATCCGGGCCCTTCACGTGCTTCATCAGTTCCCGGGTTTCGATGGATGGCTTGTCGATCACCGCCGCCACGGCGCCGCAGACCTCCCCCAGGTTGTGGGAGGGGATGTTGGTGGCCATCCCCACGGCGATTCCGCTGGCGCCGTTTACCAGCAGGAAGGGGAAGGCGGCGGGGAGGACCAGGGGCTCCCGGAGGGAGTCGTCGTAGTTGGGCCCGAAATCCACCGTCTCCTTGCCGATGTCCTTCAGCATTTCGTCGGCGATCTTCGTCATCCGGGCCTCGGTGTACCGCATCGCCGCGGGGGGGTCCCCGTCGATGGAGCCGAAGTTCCCCTGCCCCTGGACCATCAGATAGCGGAGGGAAAAATCCTGGGCCAGCCGCACCAGGGCGTCATAGATGCTGGCGTCCCCGTGGGGATGATATTTTCCCAGGACATCTCCGACGATCCGGGCAGTTTTCTTGTAGGGCTGGTTGGACCGGACCCCCATCTCGTTCATGCCGTAGAGGATCCGCCGGTGCACCGGTTTCAGGCCGTCCCGGACGTCCGGGAGGGCCCGGGAAACGATGACGGACATGGCGTAATTGAGGTAGGATTCCCTGACCTCGTCCTCGATGGAGACGGATATCACTCTTCCCTGTTGCTTATCGGACACGATTCACTCCTCGTTTTCGGGGGGGGCGGCCGGGGGCGGGCTAAACATCCAGGTTGGACACGAAAAGCGCGTTTTCTTCGATGAACTCCCGCCGCGGAGCCACCTGCTCGCCCATCAGCGTGACGAACATGTCCTCCGCCCCCACCAGGTCCTCCAGCTTGACCCGCATGATGCTTCGTGTTTCCGGGTTCATGGTGGTTTCCCACAGCTGCTCGGGGTTCATTTCGCCCAGGCCCTTGTACCTCTGAATGTTCACCTTTTCCGACGGAAGACCCCATTCCTGCAGGACCCGGGCCCTTTCCTCGTCGTTGTAGGCGTAGGCCAGCCGCTTCCCCGCGCTGATCTTGTACAGGGGCGGCATGGCGATGTAGACATGCCCCTTCTCCAGAAGCTCCCGCATGTACCGGAAAAAGAAGGTCAGAAGAAGGGTGCGGATATGGGACCCGTCCACATCGGCGTCGGCCATGATGATCACCTTGTGGTAGCGCAGTTTGGCGGCGTCGAAAGCGTCCCCCGCCCCGGCGCCCAGGGCGGCTATGATGGGCTGCAGTTTGTCGTTGGTCACCACCTTGTCCAGGCGGGTTTTTTCCACGTTCAGCATCTTGCCCCAGAGGGACAGGATGGCCTGGAACTGCCGGTCCCGGCCCTGCTTGGCGCTGCCCCCGGCGGAGTCTCCCTCCACCAGGTAGATCTCGCTTCTGGAGGGGTCCCGCTCGGTGCAGTCCGCCAGCTTTCCCGGAAGCCCGGTGCTCTCCAGGAAGCTCTTTCTCCGGGTGAGTTCCCGGGCCTGTCGGGCGGCGTTTCGGGCCTTGGCAGCCACCACCGTCTTTTCGAGGATCTTGTCCACCGCGTCGGGATTCATCTCGAAGTGGTAGGTCAGCTGGTCGTTCACCAGGGATTCCACGATCCCCTTGACATCCGAGTTGCCCAGCTTGCTCTTGGTCTGCCCCTCGAATTGGGGGTTGGGTATCTTTATGGAGATGACGGCGGTGAGCCCTTCCCGGACATCGTCCCCGGTGAGGGAGTCGTCGATCTTCCTGGCGTATTTGGATTTTTTCAGGAACTCGTTCAGGGTCCGGGTCAGGGCGGATTTGAATCCGATGAGGTGCGTGCCCCCCTCCCGGGTGTTGATGTTGTTGACGTAGGAGAACATGTTCTCGTTGTAGCCGTCGTTGTACTCCAGAGCCAGCTCCAGCTCCACCTGGTCCCGTCGGGCCTCGAAGTGGATGGGCTCCCGGTGGATGGAGGTTTTTTTCTTGTTCAGGAAGGTGACGAACTCCTTGAGGCCCCCCTCGAATCTGAACTCGTGGACCCGGGGACTGGGGATCCGCTCGTCGCAGATGCTGATCCGGATGCCCTTGTTCAGAAAGGCCAGCTCCCGGAGCCGGTTGGACAGGACGTCGAAGCTGAAATCGGTGGTGTCGAAGATGCTCCGGTCCGGCTCGAACCGGACCACCGTGCCGGTCCTTTCGGTGGCCCCCACTGCGGCGACGGCCTCCACGGGGACCCCCAGCAGGTACTTCTGATAGTACAGGACGCCGTTCAGATGCACATGGACCTCCATCCAGGAGGACAGCGCGTTGACCACCGAAACGCCCACCCCGTGGAGCCCCCCGGAAACGGCGTAACTCTGCTTGTCGAACTTGCCCCCCGCGTGGAGTTTGGTCATGATGACTTCCAGGGCGCTGATTTTTTCCGTGGGGTGTATGTCGATGGGAATGCCCCGGCCGTTGTCCTGCACGGACACGATGTTTCCTTTCTCGATGCGGACGTCGATATCGGTGCAGAAGCCCGCCAGGGCCTCGTCGATACTGTTGTCCACCACCTCGTAGACCAGATGGTGGAGCCCGTCCGGGCCGGTGGTTCCGACGTACATTCCGGGGCGTTTCCTGACGGCGTCCAGCCCCTTCAGCACTTGGATACTCTGAGCGGTGTAGGTCTGCTGCATATTTTTCCTGTGGCGCCATTATATAAATTCCTACCGAAAAAGTAAAGGACTCGGAATATTGCTTGCGACGAACCGGGTAATGGACTACAATGGCTATCCGCTGGAGAAACGAGGCCGGGCGGCGGGGAAAGGTATGAACGGGACAAACTGGGATTATAGCGTTTTCTGGAAGGAAGCGATAAAGCAGATCCGCGACGAGATATCCGACCAGGAATTCATGATGTGGTTCAACAACATCTCCTACGAAACCTCCCGGGAGAACGAGGTGGTCATCGCCGTTCCCTCATCCTTCTATCGGGACCAGGTGAAGCAGCGGTATCTGGAACTCATCGAAGGAAAACTCCTGGAACTCTCGGGCAACAAGATGAGTCTGGACTTCGAGATCAAGAAGAGCGCCCCGAAGGAGCCGGTGGAGCCGAAAAGCCCCCGCGCCGCTGCGGGCCCGGAGCCCATGAAAAAAAACCGCAGCGCCCATACCCAGCTGCGCAAAGAGTACAATTTCGAGAACTTCGTCATCGGGGTCAACAATTCCTTCGCCGCCAACGCAGCCATAGCCATCGCGAAAAACCCGGGAACCGCCTACAACCCCTGCCTGATCTACGGCGGCGTAGGCCTGGGCAAGACCCACCT